>JAEUSG010000525.1 GCA_016788315.1 Fibrobacterota bacterium
AGTTTCCCGAAGGAAAAATCACATTTCAGTGTGCATCCGATAGCACTCTATTTGCATTCGTTGAATTTTTGAAAGAGGAAAATCTCTTTGATGCTTTAAGAATGAGATTTGTTGGTATGGACGGTATTCCTGAAATCAAGAAAGAAGACATTCGTGATGCATCTGTTCAGGTTGATTTGGAATCCATGGCAAGAGAGACGCTCCATCTTGTAAATGATGTGCTGGATGGTAAAATAAATGAGCCGAAATCTCTTCTTGTCGGCAGCAGACTGTTATTGAAAAAAGACTAACCCCAAAAGGAGTTTCTATGGTTAAGCTGCTGGTACTTGCTTTTTATGTATGCATTGAAGCGCTAAACATTCCAATTGAGGTTCATAACTGGGCAGATATTGAAAGACAGGGAGAGCCGGTAACCGGTGGGATACCTCTCTTTGCAGGTCAGGTAAAAGATTTGGCAACGCTTAGAATAACGGACGGTTCAGGTAAGACTATTCCTGCTCAATTTAGGGCGCTGTCAAGATATTGGATAGAGAAAAACAGTGATGGCTCTTCAAATCCTTCAGTAAAGTGGCTTCTTTGTGATTTTCAGCCAGATATTGCAAGTAAAGGTAGTACTTCGTTTTATGTAAACGATGATGGGGCTAACATATCTCCGGCTAAACCACTCTCAGTACTTAACGGCAGCGATAAGATAACCGTGAATACGGGTGTATTAAAATTTACTATATCAAAAACCAGGTTCAACCTTTTTGATGAAGTGTGGCTGGATGTAAATCAAAATGGTCATTATGAAATCACTGAGCAGATAATCAAGACAGGAAACAGTAGCGGAGGATTTATTACCGCAGGTGATTGGAATGCAGGTGGATGTATCTCCGGTAAAATTCACAGTGCATCACAGAGAGGGCCTGATAGAGTCTTTGTTGAGGAAAATGGACCGCTGAAGATACTTATCCGCATAGAGGGACGCCATTTTGATGATTCTGCCACAGTTTCCAGAGGACTTTACGGTTATCAGTGCTTTATTACAGCATATGCAGGTAAACCATATGTCGATGTCCAATGGGCGCTTACTAACACATATCTCGATGGAAACAAACCAAAAGAAAGCGGCACAGCTACTCCATGGACAATGTATTCATGGCCCTTTAAAAAATATACTCTGTCGCTTGATCTGGATCTGTCAACGGCTGCAGCTCAATCCGGAGTTCTTCTGCCAGATAGTGAGGTAAAATTTACGGCAGGGGCTACACCTGCTGAGCTGGATCAGAGATACCTTAAGTATACCTGCACTGGAGGTGCAACCGGAGTCGGGGCGAAGGGGGCTGTTTCTCTTTCCGATGGACAACTTGGGGTGCGTGTAGCAATGCGTATTTTTGGCGCAAATGCTCCAAAAAACATTTCAGTTACGACAAACAAAATTAATCTGAATCTTTTCCCTGATACTGGGAATACTGAACCATACTGGCTGGAGACAAAGACCAGGAAAAACCACAGAATGCGGTTTGAGTTTTTCAACGGCACAGCGACTGATGGAGCTCTCACAAAACTGTGGCATGCAACAGATGCCCCTATGCGTATACTTGCTTCAGATCCAGCTCTTTACAGAAATACAGGAGCATGGGAAAGGGGTTTTGGAATCCCGGAAGGCAGTTCATACAGACGCAGCACACCTTCGTCATGGAACAGGCTTGATAGAATGGCGCAGCTTTCGCCCGGATCAGAATGGGCCTGGCAGCTTACAAGACTGCAATGGACTTCCGGAGGAATTCATACAATAGGGGGATTCAATAATGGGGGAGATCATGATAACCTTACCTCGATGTTCTGGAAATATATTCTCTCAGGTAATCCAAGAGATTTCGAACTGAATGAAGTATCCGTCCTCTATTTCAATGACAGAGTTCAGGAACAATATCCCGCAGATGTATGGCAGAAGCTGGATTACTTTCTCAATCCTGTAGCACATCTCGGTGAATATACCTCGTCAACGCATGGTATCGGAGGTCTAGGGCAGGCTAATTTTATTGAAGTGTCAGCTTTCCCGGGCTATTCAATCCGCGGTGGTTCGGATCTGCCGGATGCCGGTCATATGACACAGCTTCAGCAAATAGAATATTATCAGCTGACAGGTGATCCGGCTACCCTTGACGCAATGAAGGGGCTGGCTGTAGAAGCTGCTGCATTCGCCTTTGAATGGAACTATATATGGCGTGACAGAAGCCGCCGTGATTCGGTTAAGTTCGATTCAATATTCACCATATACTCCGGGAACCCCAGGTATATGGCTCGTCCGGTAATGGTCTGCATGCATGCGTACGACATGACCGGTGATGAAAGATATTTGTATCCTGCAAAGTTGAATATTTACAATCTAAGGAATGTTGTAAAACGGCACCCGATTGGCTACATGGCTCAAGCAGGTTATACTGGTTACTGTAGCGCTTCTGATAATCCATGGAGCATTGACCATCCTGGAGTTGCTCTTCCTACATACTTCTCTGATGCTGATTTTCAAATTGGAATTGGAATGGAAGCCTTTTACAGCTTTCTCACTAGAACAGGTGATGAAGAGATTCGTGATGCATTGATTTTCTGCGGTAAGTCAGCTGCGTGGAGAATGGGTATAGATACACTGGGACGTTACATGGGGTTTCCTTACAGCGGCTGGAGCGACTATGGGTGGTCGGGAAAGAGGTATACCAGTGGCGGTTTCACAGGCTCAAGTGCAGAAAGTTTTGGTGGTGTAATATTCAGCTACCTTGCATCCGGTGACACCGCATTTTGGAAGGTATGCAGGGATGGAAGATTAAGTTGGGGTTCAACAGCTCTGCCGGATCTAAAAGCACTCAATTACTATCAGGCATCATGGAAGCACGATTCAACCGATGCGATACCGCCATCAGCCATAAAAGATTTGTCAGTCTCAATTGAACAGGGGAATGGGTTGCGATTCATGTGGACCTCTCCAGGAGGTAACGGAAGCACGGGCAGGGCAGCCCGATACCAGTTAAAAGCGGCCTTGTCACCAATAGTTGACATACCTGAAAGATGGAATAGTCAGTCAAAGCAAGGGTGGCCAGATTTAAACGAACCTCTTCCATATACAAATGCAGACCTTGTATCAAAGGCTCTTAATTTTACAGCTACACAGTCAACATCCTTCTGGGCTGGTACTAATTTAATTGGTGAACCACTACCGCAAGTCGCCGGATCAACAGAATCATTTATAGTTACAGGTCTTGACACATCGAAGCTGTATTATTTTGCGGTAGTCTCATATGATAGTGCCGGGAATGTATCATCGATCTCCAATGTGGTTACATCTAAAGGAACTCTTGTCGAGAAGAATAAATATGAAAATAGAAATCTGTCAATCTGTGGAATTTCACCTAATCCCTTTAATCCTTCAACAGTGATATCGTTTTATCTTCCAAAAATGTTGAACGCAGATAATGTGGAATTAACGATTGTTGATTTGGCAGGAAGAACTATCTGTTCATGGCAAAAAAACGGTTTGGAAGCAGGTTATCACAAACAGCAGTGGGACGGCGTTGCTCTTGATGGTAAATTCTGCGGTAGTGGAGTTTATCTCGTGCAGTTAAAGGTTGGAAAGAAGATCGTTCGCAGCAGTATGGCCTTAGTCAGATAATAATTAAACAATTTAAAATGGAGTGTCTCATGAAGAAAGTGTATCAGTCAGGTTTAATACTAATGCTGGGAGTAGCATCTTTGTTCGCAAATGAGTTCTTAAAAAACCTGCCCGAGAACAGCTGGTATGAAGTTCCTAACAGCAATCTGACAAAGGTTGGGGCTCCGGATGTAGGACAATATGCAGTCTCAGGCCCTAAAGGGGTTACCGCTTTTTCCGGTGGAGCTTATGATCCAATTCATAAACGGTTCATAGTATTCGGCGGGGGACATGCCGATTATGCAGGTAATGAGCTTTATCACTTCGAAATGGATTCTCTGAAGTGGGTCAGATTTACAGAACCGGATACCTTTCTCCAGTCCGATAACAATGTAGAACCGAACAGGTACGGCAGACCAATCTCACGTCATACATACGACGGTCTTGCATATATAAAACATGCAGATCGCTTCTTTGCATTTGGCGGTGCAATGTCTCTTAGCGGATGGTCAACCAATACAACATGGACATTCAATCCGAACAATAAAACATGGCAGTATATGCAGCCAACAGGAACATTGCCGGGATCTGAATATGATCTCAGTTGTGCATACGATGAAGTAACAAAGAACATTTACCTGGTGTCAACGGCACATCTTTTTAAATACAGCTATGACGAAAACAAATGGACAAGAATATATGAATGGTGGCAGAACAATTCCGGTGAAAAACAGGCATTTCTGGATACAAAAAGACGGAGATTTGTTGTCCGCGCAAAGTCTGGATATTATAAGGCATGGGATATAGACAGCAGTAAAACTGTTGCACCATTTGTTTTTACCGGTGACTCTGTTTGTATGACAACTACAGCGCCTGTAAATATCGATTATGACCAGAAGGCAGATAAATATTTAGGAATATACAGTGATGGTGTTGTGTTTATTGCAGATCCCGATTCTCTAATATGGAGAAGAAAAACTACTACAGGCGGTCCGACAAATACCGGCTGGATATTCGGAAACAGATGGTGCTATATAGCAGAAGATAATGTTTTCTTCTGTATGACTAATGACGCTAACGCTAATGTATGGTTTTATAAGCATACATCGAATTCTTCCAGCAGAAGTGAAATCAGTGTAAACAAGGGTGCTATTGCAAATGTAAGTGTAGCCCCGCTCCCAATCTCGAATTCAGCAAATGTCATGATTTCATTTGCGGGAAGAATAAATAAACTTACCAAACTGCAAATGATTGATGTGACAGGAAAGGTTCTATCAAATCTGAAGTATATGGTTGAGTCGGGGAATAGTATTTCTGCTAAAATCAACGCAAAAAATATTGTCCCGGGAACATACTATGTTAAAGCTGTTACTGATAGAGGGACGATTGTTAAAAGGATTGCAGTAGTACGTTAAATCAGAGAAAGAATATGAATAATAAATGGCAGATCTCCATAACTTCACTGAGCGGTAATTCCGTTTTATCGCATGTAACCTCAGTTGAATGTTCTTCCAATCCGGCGGTCGGCTTGTCAGTCGATTCAGTTCTACTTGATGATGCTGTAAAGTATCAGAAGATTGAGGGGTTTGGAGGAGCTTTTACTGAAGCTGCTGCGTTCGTATACAGTAAACTAAATGAGGATCAGCAGAAAGAATTTATCCAGGCCTATTTTGATGAAGTAAACGGGCTGGGATACAGCTTGTGCCGTACTCATATTAATAGCTGTGATTTCGCATTGGGTAATTATGCTTATTGCGAAAAAGATGGAGACTATAGTCTTGAAACATTCTCGATAGAGCATGACAGAAAACTCTTAATCCCATTGATTAAAACTGCCCTCAAAAAGAAACAGGACCTGAGAATATTTGCCTCCCCCTGGAGTCCGCCTGCATGGATGAAAACGAATCATCAGATGAATAGGGGAGGCAGTCTGAAGCCTGAATGCCGTAAAGCCTGGGCTGACTATTACTGCCGTTACATAAGAGAGTATTCCAAAGAGGGAATACCTATTTGGGGATTGACAGTACAGAATGAGCCCGAAGTCGTGCAAACCTGGGATTCATGCATATATACAGCTGAAGAGGAGAGAGATTTTGTAAGAGATTATTTGGGTCCTGCACTTCACAAAGAAGGATTAGCCGATGTCAGACTGATGATATGGGACCATAATCGTGATAAAATTTATGACAGAGCAAAGGTAGTATACAGCGATCCTGAGGCGGCAAAGTATGTTTGGGGTACAGCATATCACTGGTATGTTATGGATGGCTTTGAGAATGTTCAGAGAGTTCATGATGCATTTCCCGATAAGCACCTGATTTTTTCGGAAGGGTGTCAGGAACAGGGACCGCATCTTGGTGATTACGCTACCGGTGAACGATATGCTCATTCAATAATTGCTGACCTGAACAGATGGACTGAAGGGTGGGTGGATTGGAATATGCTGCTTGATATAAATGGTGGTCCCAACCATGTCGGTAATTTCTGCAGTGCTCCTATTATTGCAGATGCAGACAATGGAAAACTTTTATATCAAAGCTCATACTATTATATAGGTCACTTCAGCCGGTTTATAAAAAAAGGGGCTGTCAGAATTGTATCAACGTCTACCAGGGATGAGCTCGAGACACTGGCTGTTATCAATCCGGATGGTAAGGTTGTTGCAATAGTCTTAAATCGAAGTGAGTTAAAGAGGACTTTTTCTCTGAAGTATAGGGATTCGTATATGAATCTGGAATCGTTACCGCATTCAATTATGACTATTACAGAACAGTAAAAGGGAGTCAAAACATGAAATTGTTTGCATGGCTAATTCTTGTTCTGTTAATAGGTGCTCAACTGGCAGCAGAACCAACTGCTGTAAGGTTGATGCTGATTGGGTGGCCGGGACGTGATGCGCTTCATCCGGTTACAGGAAGGCCGATACAAGGTGTTGATTCATTATTCAAGGCATTTGAACGAGAGAATCCGGACATCAGAATAGAATTTATCCCCGCGCAATGGGGCTCCGGTGCTACTGGATTTATGGCAAAGAGTCGTGCACTGCTTCTGTCTAATGCAGTGGATGTGATAGAAGTCTGCAGCATAGATGATTTTGCAAATCAGGGAGCCATAGAGAATCTGGCGACATGGATCAGAAGTGATGCAGGTTTTGACTCTACGGGCTATTTACAGGGAATGCTTGATCGCTGGCGGGCATTTATCTGGAAGTCGAAGGGTTATGAAAGATATTGCCTTCCTCTGTATTGCGGTGTCCGTCTGACCGGATACGACAGGACTCTGTTCTCTCACTTTGGAGTTGATACGCTGTCAACTTTTCCGACACCGGAAGAAATTCTCACAAAAGCTGAACGCCTAACAGGAACAGACCCTGTAACCGGACAAAAAGTGTACGGAATATTCTTTCAGGGAAGGGTTAAGTTTTTTCTTTTCCTCAACGCCATGTCGGCATATAATGGAGGATGGGGCTCTCTTGATGAAGCAGGAGCTCCAAAGTTTCTGTTCAATACACCGCAAAACCAATTGGCGGCAGAATGGCTTCTTAAAATAAGCAAGTATGCTCCATCTTCATTTATGTCAACCAGTGACGAATATGAATCGGTATGGGCAACAGCCAATAATTATACTGCTATCAGATTACAGTCATTCACTCATAGTCTCTATTATGCAGATGCCATACCTGGAGCGATACTGCCTGATGGTTCTCAGCGTTTCCGATATGTTCATCCATTCAGAGACAGCAGCATGAACGGGGGATTTGCATTCGGAAGCGGACTCTCGCTGGTCGCTGGCAGCAAGCATAAAAAAGAGGCCTGGCGCCTTATGAAGTGGCTTTCTTCAAGTGTAAATGCTCAACGTTATATGGCCAAGAATCTTAATGGATATCCAGTAATTCGAAAAACATACGAAGAACAGGAATTTAAAGACAATACTAATTTCAATACAGCTATAAATGAATTGTCGATGCCTGTGAATGTTCTGCCTAAAGGCGGTCCGGTCACTGCCGCAATAGAAACAGAACTTGATAAAGCGCTTATAAATGTCAGAAAAAGTAATTTTGACTCATTAGTGGTAAAGAGTGAAGCACAGGCTCTTTTGCAACGGCTCCAGATAACAGCCGATGAATGGGTAGCGTCTGAAAAAGAATTTGCACCGGACAAAATGAAGCCCTTCAGTCTTGCCCGTTTTGCAGTTCCGTTCTTTGTTATACTGGCAATCTTTTTTCTTTCTGTGTTTGTCTGGCAGAAAAAGGCGTTAATGAAAAACCGGGTATGGTTTCTCTTTCTACTGCCTTCACTTGCCGGTATTGTGCTCTTTCTGGCATATCCTATCGGCGAATCTTTCAGGCTCAGCCTATATAAGTCCAACGGCTTTCTTGAGATGTATGCTGGATTTCGGAACTATAAAGATGTAGCGCAGTCCAATGAGTTCAGGCAGACTCTCTTCAATACCTTTTATATCGGCTTGTCTACTTTGGTAATAGGTATTCCTGTTGGTTTTATTCTGGCGTCAATGATCAATAGTCAAAGGAAGGTTCAGGCAGCCTTCAAAGCACTTTACTTCCTTCCGATGGTGACCTCGGTAATTGCTTCTGCGATAATTTTCAAATATCTCTTCGATCCTGATTTTGGACTTATAAATGCTTTCCTTCAGAAATTTCATGTTCCGACAGAAAAGTTGCTTTGGCTTAACAGCCCGGCAACCTCAAAATTTGTTGTAATCTTTTTTGCGCTATGGCAGGGGACAGGATACACCGTTCTAATCTGTCTTTCTGGACTCAAAGCTATTCCGGATCAGCTTTATGAAGCAGCGTCTATAGATGGTTGTAATGATTTTCAGAAATGGTGGCATATTACTTTGCCGAATATGAAACCGACAATTGTGTTCCTGGCTATGACCGGCTGCATCGGCGCTCTGAAACGTTTTGAGGATGTTTTTACCCTTGGCGGAATTCAAGGGTCGCCTGCCCGCTCTATACAAACCTCTGTTGCATATATCTATGAACAGGCCTTTGCGATGTTTGATTTCGGTGCAGCATCTGCCGCTGCATATCTGCTCTTTGCTATAATTTTAGTCATTACTCTGATAAATTATCGTCTCATGCTTAGGAAGGAGATGTAAAATATGGGAAACAAAATTTTCCGTTTTACAGTACTTGTATCAGGGGTAATCGTAATGTGCATTCCATTCTGGTGGATGCTTGTCACCGCTTTTGATGAAACTGCAAATTCGACCGTACGCATTCCTCCCTCTTTATGGTTTCATGAAGGCCATACCGGCTTACTTAACTTTAAGAACACACTTGGTACGATTCCTATTCTGCGTTATTATTTCAACAGTATTTTTATAACCGTTTCTGTTGTTGCTGTTCAGCTGTTGTCCTGTTCAATGGCAGGTTATGCTTTTGCCAAGGGCCATTTTCCTGGAAAGAATAAAATATTCCTGATTGTTCTGGCGACAATGATGGTTCCTTTTCAGCTCTATATGATTCCGCTTTATCTTCTGATGAATAAAGCGGGATTAGTGAATACCCCTCTGGCAATCATTCTACCATCATTGCAGAGTGCTTACGGAATATTTCTGATGACTCAATATATGAAATCTCTGCCGGAAGCTATTCTTGAGTCCGCCCGTATAGAGGGGGCAGGTGAGTTCAGGATTTTCTTTACCATTATACTGCCGTTGTCAAAACCTGCACTGGCAACTCTGGCTGTACTCACCACCTTATCCTGCTGGAATGATTTCCTTTGGCCTTATCTTGTCCTTTTTAAGGAGAGTCAGTATACAATTACTGTTGGTGTATCAATGTTTCAGCAGCAGGGAGTGGTCGCGGTCGGCAATGTTGTTGTGGTATCTCTTTTGGCAATAGCGCCGGTAATTGTACTCTATCTCTTCCTGCAGCGTTACATCATTTCTGGTATTACAATGGGGGCTACAAAACATTAACAACTAAATTTTCTCTGCTTCCAGGTTGAGCCACTTAACTTCTTTTTCAGATAGAGAAACCTTTAGTCCTTCAAACGAAGATCTTGTCTCGTCAATGAATCGTGGTCCGATAAGAGCGAATGTTTCAAACTGCTGATGAAGAACATAAGCAAGAGCTATGTTAATCGGTTGAACATTCTTCTGTTTGGCGAGTTCAAAGCATCTCTTCTGTCTTTCGAAATTATCATCGCTGTACCATGTATTAACCATCTCCGCACTATCCTTTTTGTCCGGCGAAGCGAGTCCTGCTACGAAGAAGCCCCGAGCCTGGCTGCTCCAGGCAAAGACCGGAGTCTTTGTTTTTTTATGCCATTCATAAAACTCTGATTCAGCAGACGAAATGCAACCCGCCCATATAGGAGAAATCATCCGTGCCAGACTGAAATTGTTGCTGACTGCGGTAAACCCTTGTTTTCCGTGCTTTGCTGCCCATTCATTAGCCTCTTTGAGTCTTGGGAGAGTCCAGTTTGATGTTCCGAACATCTTGATTTTACCCTCATTTAGCAAATCGTTAAGAGCATCAATGAATTCTCCAACGGGAATTTTTGGGTTGTCACGGTGCATGAAGTAAATATCAGCATAGTTTGTCTGCAGTCTGCCCATGCTCTCTTCGAATTGTGTGTGTATGGCTTCTGGATTGCAAAATGGGGTGTGTGCACCTTTGGCTACTAGTACAATATCTTCTCTGATTTTTCTGTTGTTTAACCATTGACCAAAGATAGTTTCACGTTTACCTGCTGCATAAACCCACGCTGTATCAAAACAGTTACCGCCTCTCTCAATAAAATCATCAAACATGGCAGTAGCATGTGCTATTGTATTCTGGTTGTCTACTCCCATTATCAGTCTGGAAACCTTTTTGTCCAGGCCTGGAAGTTTGCTGTATTTCATAATAGTGTCTGATGCAGTTTTAAGCTTTCTGCCGTTAAGAGGCGTTGCGTATGCTGCAGGAGCTTCATCGGCAAAAGTAAGAGCAACTGCTTCGCGCCACATATCGAGAGCGCGCATGTTGCCAAGAGAGTCTGCCCATGTCATTGCTGGTGCAGGAGCCTGTTGTCTTGATATTGATTTAGCGATAAGTTCAGCTTCAAGAGCAAAGGTTGTCTTTGCAGCCGGAACGGTTATCTCTTTGGCCTCTTCACCTTTTTTATGAACAATTATTCTGCAGATATTGGGGTTAACTCTGTCGTGAGCCCATGGGGTTACAATTGTGATTGTGCCATCTGCACCGTAAAGTTTAACGTTGTTATCCAATGTTACTCTGATTCCGGTTGATAGCTGTGCTATGAGGCCGTCTGCAAATTTCATTTCCGCTGATGCCCATTCGTCAATCTGCGTCTCTTTGCCGATTTGCGCCGCACCTGTTACTGTAACCGGCTCGGCGAAAGGTTTGCCTTGCTGAGCGCCTGCAATCAAACGAGCGATGGATACTGGATATCCGCCGACATCCATTATGCCGCCACCAGCAAGCTCATTTCTGAACAATCTCCCCTTTGCATTATACTCATTGCCGCCGCCGAAACCAAAAGAGGCTGACATCATACGAATGTCGCCCACTGCTTTGGTGCGGACAAGTTCAAGTATCTTTTCAATTTGTGGATGGCAGCGATACATAAGACCTTCGACAAAGAAAACGCCACAGCGACGAACAGTTTCCAAAACGGTCATAGCGTCAGCATGGTTAAGAGCCATCGGTTTCTCACATAAAATGTGCTTTCCAGCTTCGGCGGCTGCTATGGAGAGTCGTGCATGGTGTGTATGGGGCGTGCATATATAAACGACCTCAACATTCTTATCTGCTAAGAGATCTTCGCTTTTAGTATATGATTGTGCAATTTTATATTCTGAGGCAAATGCAGCAGCTTCGCCATCTACAGGACTCGAAACGGCCACTATCTCACAGCTTTCCGTTTGAGCAATACCGTGTGCAAATGCTTTTGCTATAGCGCCGCAGCCGATAAAACCCCATTTGACCTTTTTCATTTGAATAATCCTTTGTTTGTATTAAATAATCATTTATAATCTATCTATGTTAATGATAATAACTATGATAATGTAAGTAAATGGATGAAATTATGAAAAATGTGGATAAAATTATCAAAATTGCACATCCTGGTCTTCTTTCATCGTCCATTTTTAGCGACCTATCTATTTGCATAGGCGGATATTATGAGAAAGCTGCAGGCCACTATTGCAAACGAACTGCAGTAACAGAATATCAGGTCGCATATTGTGTAGGAGGAAAAGGTTTTATACGGTGTGCAGGGCGGGAGTATCCGGTAGAAAGCGGCAGTGTATTCATTAATATTCCCGGTCATGCACATGAATATTGGGCTGACGAAAAAGATCCATGGACACACTATTGGGTTCACTTTGTCGGTACATCTGCCGCCCGTTATTTTGAGTTCATGAATTGCAAACCGGAGGAACCTGGTTTTTTTATCGGTCAAAATGACCATTTAGTAGAGTTGTACAGAGTAATGCTTGAACAGCTAAAGCAGGAAAACCATGTACATCATCTGCAGGCCGTTGCAATACTACATAATATATTGTCTCATATTGCAGTTTTGAGGAATTCACAGGACAATAAAAGTGAAGCAAACATAAACGGACAAAGAATTAATATGCGGCTGATTGATGATTATATCGCTAAACATCTGAAATACGTTACACTACAGGATCTTGCAGTAATCTCTTCGTTATCAATACCCCATTTTATCAGGTTGTTTAAAAATGCCAATGGAGTTACACCTGTTCAGTATGTTATTAATAAACGAATAAACGCTGCAAGAAGACTAATTGTGGAAGACAGCACACTCAATATTAAACAGGCCGCCATGCTATGTGGCTACGATGATCAACACTATTTTTCGCGACAGTTTACAAAAGTAACTGGCATGAATCCAAATGACTACCGCCGCATGATAAGAAGGTGATTCTCTTTCGTTTCCGATTTAAAGCGTAGAAAATATCTGCCAGCACCAACTTGTTGCTTATCTGTAAATGCGTTCAGGAAATGCCTGTTTTGTCCAGGAGGAAAATAGCCGGATTGTACACACTGTATAAACCTGCCCTGTATGTCATACAAGTTCAGAGTGCCTTTATGTCCCTCAGGCAGGCTCAATGTAACAGCGGCAGTATTAGTAAAAGGGTTTGGTGTAGCGATGAGACTTATTTCCGGTGACATTATTGTAACTATTTCAGTGCCACTCGATGCTGGACGAAATGGATTTACAGATTTACATACATCACCCATCCAGGGAATTCCGTCTTTACGGGTGCGGACTTCAAAAATTGGGTATGGTACATCGGCAGTAGTTCTCCCATCTTTTGCAATACCAGTGTGTCCTGTTACCTGAATTTCTAAATGAAGATGGTTGTCCGTACCCACCCTGCCAATTATTTGGCCGCGTTCTATTCTGCGACCCATTTTAATAGATGTGTCAAGAACAATATGAATGTAAAGGTCAGATGTTATGCCGACAACCTTTCCAGTTGAATCCTTTTCAACGCGGGTAACCATGCATCCAGTGTTGCCCGGATCCCATGGGGCGATGTAGTTGATGTTTCCAGCGCGTGCTGCAATAACACGCGATCCGGTCGGCATATTCCAGTCGACGGCGTAGCCTTTGTGTCCGGAAGTTGGACGGTTCCATACCCCATTAGTAACGGTATAACTTTTGCCGGAATCAAATGGCAGTAAATAAAGTCTATCTTTGGCACTGTCCGGATACAGAATATCTGGCCCTCTGTTTGTTGCAGGATCAAGAGCGGTATCAGGAAAATTGAATGCAAATCCCATTGAAACTAGAACTAAGGTAAAAATAACGTACTTCATCTGAGCTCCTATTGTATGCATATATTCTGAGATTTACAAATATCTCCGTTCCAGGGGATTCCATCAGTTCTGTCAGTTATTTCGACGATTGGAAATGGTACATCGTTTGTAAATCTTCCATCTTTACCAACACCGCTGTGTTTACTTACCTGAACCTCAAGGTGAAGATGGTTTTCTATTCCAACAACCCCGATTATTTCGCCGCGTTCAATTCTGCGTCCCAATACTATTGATGGGTCTAGAACGAGGTGTATATAAAAGTCTGATGTTGTAAAAAGAACATCAGAATCCCATTCATCTCTTGAAATTTTAACTCCGTTATTGTCATCGCTCCATCCTGCTATGTAAGATACAATTCCCGGGCGGGAAGCTATTACGGTAGCTCCAACTGGCATATTCCAGTCTATTGCATAACCTTTATGGTCAGAATCCGGTCTGTTGAAAGGTGGATCTGTTACTTTGTATGTTAATCCGTAATCAAATGGCATATAGTAAAGACGCTGTTTCGGATCAGCAGGGTAGAATGTTTTGGGGCCTAGATTTGTTACAGGATCCAGCTCGGGAAGTCTGTAAAGTTCTGAGCCTATTTTAGGGTCTGTAGGTGTCAATTCAAGTGTCATATTCATATCTATTTCCCTGTAATAGAAAAATCATCAAAGTCACTACTTAGTAAATCACTAAGATTTTTGACCGTTTCGCTATATGCAGGATCTTCTGCAACGTTTCTGTTTTCATCAGGATCTTTTGATAAGTCGCATAGCATTCTTGCTGTGAATACATCATCAATTTTTCTTCGCCACTCTGCGTAAAGATATTTGTCTGTTCGAATACTTGCGCCACGGTAGTATCTGGAAATAGCCCCTTTTTTCCATGCGATGTTTGGCTCTTTTATCAGTGATGTCATGCTGATGCCATCCAGGTGAGCAGGAGTGTTGATTCCCGAAAGTTCACATAGCGTTGGGTAAATATCAAGAACCTCGGTTATTTTGTCAATTTTTGTTCCCGGCTTAATTTTTTGGCTGCTCATGATCAGAGGTGTACGAAGAGAAGTAGTAAGAAGAGTATGTTTACACCACATATCATGTTCGCCTAACTGATAACCATGATCACCCCATAGAACTATTATGGTATTTTCCCGTAAATTTTGTTTGTCGAGTTCTGCAAGTACCCTGCCAACCATTTCGTCAGCAAAACTTACGCAAGCATAATACCCGTGCATAAGCTTCTTTTCAAGCGAATCACCAAGTGGCGATTCGCCTTTAGGAATGTTTACATATTGTTCACGAAGCTCTTCGGAAAAATGATAGGCCTGTTTTGGCGCATTTATCGGCAGAAAATGATTTGTTGCTGGCTTGAGATCGCTATCGCTGTATTTATCCCAGAACCGTTTTGGGCAATTGTAGGGGAGATGTGGTTTTGAAAAACCGACAGCCATGAAGAACGGTTTGCTTTTGCTGCGCTTCAGCTGTGCTATTGCGTTCTCAGATACTTTCCAGTCAAAATACTGCGAATCTGGTGCTGTTCCTGCTTCATACGGAACGCTCTTCCCTGTAGCGGTTTTCTGCTTGTTATTATCTTCGTCAACATACTGGTTTTCAAAATTATTTGGTCTGATGTTAACATCCCATGACGATGCCCTGTCGAATTGAAAATGAAATATTTTTCCTATTGAGACTGTTCGATATCCATTTTCTTTAAAATGTCTTGGAAGGTCTGTTACGCCAGGAGCTTCTTTGTCCGCTTCAGTGTCGTAGTCGATATATCTGAATTTTGTAGGTCTGATACCGGTAAGAAGACTGGCACGGGAAGCACCGCATATAGGAGCCTGACAAAAATTGTTTGTAAAGATAGCCCCTTTTTTTGCCAGTGCGTCAATGTTTGGTGTTTTCATTTGGCTGAAGCCGTAACAGCCAAGTTGAGGTCTTAAATCATCAATCATTATAAAAAGAACATTCGGTTTTGCCCCGGCACAAAAAACTGGAAGAGGAATTGCAAAAACAATTACTGCCGCAAATGTTATTAGTGATATTATCCTGTTAAGGGAATATAACGTTTCCACAATATTTCCTTACTGTTTTAGTTTAAAAGATTCCAGATTGAAAGCAGCCGTTTTCTTCTCAACTGAAGTAAGTGTTCTTTCCCACTTTTCAGAGTATTCAAAATACTTGACAGCTGCTTTTTCTGCATCTGCAACTGCCTTCATTACGATCTCTCTTGATTTGTCTACAGTAAATATTTCTGGGTATTTTTTAGGGAGAGCTGCAACGCCTGCTTCTGCAAGATTTTCTTCAGGCATAACATAGTGCCCTGGATATGGAAAGAGATATTCCTTGGGGAAAATTGAGTAGTTTGGAGTCTTGGTGAAAAGCTCAAACTTCTTCTGCATGTAAATGAACCGTCTGATGTCAGATAAAAGTTTGGTGTATTTATCTGCTGCCTGTGAACCGTCTGAATCAGGAGGCAAATGTACTATGAAGGCATTTGGATTGTAATAGTAGAATATGCCCTTCATTGCAGCGTTGATAAC
>JAEUSG010000564.1 GCA_016788315.1 Fibrobacterota bacterium
ATGGCAATCGTTTGTTACTACAAGACTTACCCCCTCTTCACGTGCAAGACGGATGAGCCCCTCATTCGCAACCAGCTCTTCATCTATGCCGTGATCCTGCAATTCAAGAAAGAAGCGCTCTTTTCCGAATATGTCCAAAAATTCATGCAGCGCCCGTTTCGCCCCTTCATAATCATTACGAATGATATATGAGGATATTTCTCCCTGAATGCAGGCAGAAAGTGCAATAAGTCCTTCAGAATGTTTTCTCAAGAGCTCTTTGTCAATTCTTGGTCTGTGGTAAAACCCCTCAGAATAGGCATAAGTACCGAGAGCCATAAGATTCTTGTAACCCTCATTATTTGCGGCAAGAAGAATAAGATGGTCATACTTTCTGGCACCCTGCTGGTAATCACGCTTAAGTCTGCTGTCGGGTGCGACGTAGGCCTCATATCCAAGAATAGGCTTAATTCCTGCTTTTTCTGCTTCGCGGTAAAACTCTATAAGACCGAAAAGGCTGCCGTGATCAGTTATTGCAACAGCAGGCATACCGGCATTTTTTGCAGCATTAACCAGCGACTTAACCTTGATGGCGCCATCAAGAAAACTGCAGTCGGAATGGTTATGGAGATGAACAAAAGGTGTCATTGACATTATTAATATTTCACTTCAATCAGAGTTAACCCTTGCGGCGGAACTTTCTGACCAGCAGTAGTCCGCTCTCTCTTTTCCAGAGCCTTAATTAAGCTATTAATATCTCTTTCTCCAAGTCCTATTTCAACAAGTGTTCCAACAATTATCCGGACCATGTTGTACAGAAAGCCGTCGGCCTCAACTGTTATATAAATAAACGGCCCATTTTTAGAAATTTCAGCCATTTCAACAGTTCTTATGGAGCGTTTGTCCGGTGTTTTATCGCTTGTAAAGCTGCCGAAATCATGTTCACCTAAAAGATGGCGGGCAGCCTCACGCATCGCTGGAATATTAAGCGGCTGCTGAACATGCCATGAATATTTTCTCTCAAAAACATCATGATAAGCGCTATTGCAGATTTTATATCGATACACTTTACTTTTAGCATTATACCTGGCATGAAACCGTTCATGAACCTCTTCTACAGAATTGACGACAATATCGTCAGGAAGGTATTTATAAAAATAATCCGCTATCTGTGTTGGTGTCATTTCTGTAGATGCACGGAAATTAGCGACCTGAGCAATCGCATGAACCCCGCTGTCTGTGCGGCCGGAACCTGTAATTTCTATTGTTGCTCCACACATTTTTGAAATACAGGCCTCAAGTTTACCCTGTATTGTTGAACTTTCATTCTGCAGCCTCTGCCAGCCTTTGTACCGGCTGCCGTCGTATGAAACAATTATTTTAAAATTTCTCATTTTATAAATGGTATCTCGTTTGCGACTATGCGCATAAGTTTTTTCATGATATAACCAGCATCACTCAAGCCGAAACCACCGGAACGAATCATTGCAAGTGCACGCAGTACAGATCCTCGGGTTTTGAGCCTCGCAATATCTTTGTCAGTTATGCCAGGCAGCTTTATAACAGAAAACTCCTCCCGAAGCCAGGCATCCCAGTTACCTGCAAGCCCATCTTTAATAAGATTATTACGCAGAGCAATATCATAGAGCGGACTTCCGGGATATGGCATTGTTATAGACCAACCCATGTAATTTATAAGACCTTTTCGGATCAGCTTACCCGCAAAATCAAGTGTTGCCCGGCTTTCAGCTATTCCCTCAAAGACTGGTACTTCATTTTCTTCCCAGATATTGAAAAGCATAAAGAGACCCAGCACCTTAATTTTATACCGTTTTAGAATCCTGCACGCTTCAATAGCCTGCTCAATTGTGATTTTCTTTTTCACTCCATCCAGTGTGCGCTGACTGGCACTCTCAATTCCAAGATGTACATACCAGCAGCCGGCCGCAGCCATAAGAGAGGCCAACTCATCATCGAGCGGCCATACACGAAGCTGCGTTTTCCACGGAATCCGCAAGTTCCGTTTTATCATTTCTCTGCAAACCTCTTTGGCATGACTGAGACTATTATTGAACTCATCTGAGTTATCAAAGACCTCTTTAATTCCGAACTCTTCATTAAGCGAGACTATCTCATCAGCAATGTTTGCGGGGGAACGGAAGCGTAAACAGGGCTGACTTACATTCCATACCTTATTAGAGCAGAAAACACACTGATATGCGCACCCACGTGAAAAAAGCATAGTTGTTTCAGGCTTCTTTTTTGTAAGATACCAGCCTGAATATCGCTTCATATCAACCAGATCACGTGCCGGGAACTGAATGGAATCAAGTTCAGGGATATAAGGCGCAATAGGATTTACAGTTACTTTACCGCCTTCAGCGAATGCAATGCCATTCAGACCAAAAAGCTCTCTTTTGTCAATTTTTTCAGCACCCGCCAAAGTTTTTACAATGGCAAGAAAAGTCTCCTCACCCTCCCCTATCACAGCTATATCAGCTTTCGATTTTGTGAGCACCTCATCAGGCAGAGAGGTTGTATGAGCGCCTCCTGCAACAAGAATTGCTTCCGGCAGAGATGAACGGAGAGTTTCGAAGAGCGCATAAGCACTATTTGCCACGGGGGTATTAAAAGAGAGTCCGACAATATGCGGTTTCCAGGATGATACAATTTCCGCTGTTCGTGTAAAACCTTCAAGGAGTCCATCTGTTACCTTAATCTCAACACCATTCATACGTGCACGCAGATATGAGGCAATGGAAAGAATTCCAAGCGGAGGGGTCAATCCTTCACCCAATTCAGCAAACTTTCCCTTAATTACCGGAGGGACTAGAACAAGATGGATTCGCAACATAGCAATATTTACTTTGTTGACGCTTCTGAGTCTAATTTTTTCAGCTCTTTTTCCAGCGCGGTAATCGTACTGTCAATAATTTTCCCTTCATCTGGTATGGAAGCACTAACCTTTTCCTGAAGCTTTGCAGATAAAGGGACGCTGAAATAAGAGACTACAGCTCTTTTATCACTCTCCGACCAAGTGAGACGCACGCAATAATCGCCATCCCGGCGAATATATGACGATGCAGCGCTGCGAACCAGCGTTCCATATTTTGCGGAGAGAGTCTGAGTAGCTTTTTCCATAAAATCAGCACCGGGATACCAGTATTCAACTGCCATTGCAAAACGGTTACCGACAAAATAGAGAGATGCTGAATCAACAACACCCTTTGGGTAGACAAGAGTGTATTGTGCTACCCCTGAAACACCACTCGTCCTTCTTAAAACCTTATGTTTCTGATTTTCTGAAGCGGGAAAGACCTTGTACACTTTAGCTGAATCTGAACCGAATTTCAGACCGTTAAAAGATGATGGTGGTTCGATGCCGTAAACACTACCTACAATCAAAACAAAAGCACTCATTATCAATTTTATCATGTTTTACCCTTTTATTAAAACTGTTTAAATAGAAAATACTATATGCGAACCATCTTTGCATGCCTGAATATCGTTATGTATATTGATTATAATATTAGCAATCATAGGTAAGGGGAAAATGCAACAAAAAGAATCCGAATTTCTAAAAGATCTCGAAACTAAACTTTGGGCTTCAGCTAACAAGCTACTACCACACCTCAGTGCCGCGAACTATAAGCATGTAATGCTTGGGTTGGTGTTCCTTAAATATGTGTCAGATGCATTTAATGTTCGAGTAGAGCAATTGAAAAAAAGATTCGCAGATGCTAACGACGATTACTTTCTTGGCGAAAATGCAGAAGAATCTCTCTTGAAAAGTGAACTCGAAAACCGCGATTATTACACAGAAGAGAATGTTTTCTGGGTTCCAGAACAAGCACGTTGGAAAAGTCTTCAAGACAACTGTCGCCTGCCTCTTGGGTCAAAATTGCCATGGGGCGGAGAATTTAAAGGTGTCGGTAAACTACTTGATGATGCAATGTCTGCCATCGAAAAAGAAAACCCAAAACTGAAGAATATCCTATTCAAGGATTACGCCCGTGAAGGTGTGGAGGACTCTAAGTTGGGCAGTCTGATAACCGACATTGTCGGCACCATTCCTTTTAACCATGCCACATTGGGTTCAAAGGATATTTTGGGCCATGTTTACGAATATTTCCTAGGTGAATTCGCAAGTGCTGAAGGCAAAAAAGGGGGCCAGTTTTATACACCAAAACATGTCGTGGCTCTTATCGTAGAAATTCTTCAACCGTTTTCGGGACGCGTTTACGACCCTGCTATGGGAAGTGGTGGATTCTTTGTTCAATCTGAAAAATTTATTGAAGCACATGGCGGAAAATTAGGAAGCATCTCTGTTTACGGCCAGGAATCAAATAAAGTCACATGGAAACTGGCTGCCATGAATATGGCCATTCGTGGCATCGACTTCAATTTCGGCAATGAAGAGGCCGATACCATGCTTCGTGACCTCCATCCCGACTTGCGGGCCGATGTCGTCATGGCCAATCCACCCTTCAACCAAGATGAATGGTGGGATGAAAAACTGGCAAACGACCGTCGCTGGGAAGGCTATCCCGTCCCCCCTCGAAGAAATGCTAACTTTGCCTGGCTCCTTCACATGCTCTATCACCTTAATGATAATGGCTCTATGGGGCTACTCCTCGCAAATGGATCTATGAGTTCCGCAACCAATGGCGAAAACGAAATCCGGCAAAAGCTTCTCGAAAATGACCTTATCGAATGCATGGTTGCTCTCCCCGGTCAACTCTTCACAAACACCCAGATACCGGCCTGCATCTGGTTTCTCTCCAAAAACAAAAAAGAGCGAACAACTCCAACGGGAAAATTCAGAAATCGCAAAGGCGAAGTCCTTTTCATAGATGCCCGAAACATGGGCGAAATGGCTACTCGCGTACAACGAGTCTTCACAGATAATGACATAAAGAAAATTGCCGATACCGTCCAAAACTGGAAGTCAGGCAATAACTATTCAGACCAACCTGGTTTTTGTAAATCTGCATCCTTTGAAGAAATAAAAAAGAATGATTTCGTCCTCACCCCAGGCCGCTATGTTGGTGCCGCCGATGTTGAAGCTGAAACAGAACCATTTGAAGAAAAAATGGCTCGTTTAACCAAAACACTAGGCGAACAATTTGCCGAAGGCGCAAAATTGGAACAGGAAATTAGAAAACAGCTTAAGGGATTAGGATATGAGCTTGCTTAAAACCAGCACGGATTATCACAGCTGGCTTTTAAATCTTAAAACAAGATTACGGAAAGTTCAGCTAAAAGCTGCTCAAGCCGTCAATAGGGAATTGCTCCATTTTTATTGGGAGCTTGGAGCTGACATTGTTGAAAAACAGCAGAATACTACTTGGGGCGATGGTTTTTTACAACAACTAAGTCGCGACCTCATGTCTGAGTTTCCAGCCATAAAGGGATTTTCTCGCCGAAACCTGGAACTAATTCGCCAATGGTATCTCTTTTATCAACAATACATTAACAGCAGTAACCTAGCAGATAAAGAAATTGCGAAACAGCTTGTTTCGCAAATTGAAAGTATCCCCTGGGGTCATAATGTGGCTATTGTCAGTAAATGTAAAAGCCACAAAGAAGCGCTCTATTATATTAAAAACACACTTGAATATGGCTGGAGTCGCGCTGTTTTAATCCATCAGATTGAAAGTGGGCTATATCAAAGAGAAGGCAAGGCAATCACCAACTTTGATTCAACGTTGCCTGCACCTCAATCAGACTTAGCCAAACAGACTTTAAAAGACCCATATGTTTTTGACTTCTTAACGCTTCGTAACGAACACGATGAGCGAGAACTTGAAAATGGTTTAGTTGCACATGTTACTAGCTTCCTACTGGAATTAGGTGCAGGGTTCGCATATATTGGCAAACAAGTTCCGTTGCAAGTTGGTGAAAGAGATTTTTTCATTGATTTACTTTTTTATCATACTCGTTTACATTGCTATGTAGTAGTCGAACTCAAGACGACTGAGTTTGAACCGGAGCATGCTGGCAAAATTAATTTTTATATAAAAGCTGTTGATGAACATTATCGGAAACAAGGTGATGAACCGACTATTGGGATTCTGCTTTGTAAAAGTAAAGATAAGCTTGTAGCTGAGTATGCACTTAGTGATGTGAATAAGCCAATTGGGATTTCTGAGTATCAGTTGACGCATGTGTTGCCGTCATCTTTGAAATCGAGTTTGCCGAGTGTTGAGGAGATTGAGGCGGAATTGGGAAGCAGTTTATGAAAACAAATTGGACGGAAACTCGTCTTGAAGATATTACCACTATTTTAGGTGATGGACTGCACGGCACACCACAATATACAGAAAACGGCGAGTATCATTTTATTAATGGAAACAATCTAGACAATGGGAAGATAGTAATAACAGAACAAACAAAAAGCACATCAAAAGAAGAATATTTAAAGTATAAAAAGAATCTAAATGATCGCACAATTCTAGTGTCTATTAACGGCACATTAGGTAACGTGGCATTCTATTCTAACGAGAAAGTTATTCTTGGGAAAAGCGCATGCTATTTTAACTTAAAGGAAGGAATCAACAAGCGTTATATAGGATATGTACTTCGTGATCGACATTTTCAGGAATATATCAGCAATTTTGCATCCGGTTCAACAATAAAAAATGTTTCTCTTAGAATGATGCGTGATTACAGTTTAAAACTTCCTCCGATTCAGGTTCAAAATAAAATTTCAGAAATATTAGGCGCTATTGATGATAGAATAACTCTTAATCAAAGAACCAACGAAACTCTTGAACAAATCGCCCAAACACTCTTCAAGTCCTGGTTCGTAGACTTCGATCCTGTAAAGGCCAAAGCTGAAGGGCGTAAACCTGCAGGCATGGATGATGCGACGGCTACGCTTTTTCCGGATAGTTTTGAGGAATCGGAATTGGGGTTGATTCCGAAGGGGTGGACAGTGAAGCGTTTGTCGGATGTTGTTGAATCAACCGGTGGCGGAACGCCGAGCCGCGCAAATGATAGTTTCTGGAATGGAGAAATCCCTTGGTTTTCTGTAAAAGATACACCCGCGAACTCTGATATTTTCGTAATTAACACAAGCGAAAAAATTACAGAAGACGGTTTGAAGAATAGTTCCACAAAATTGCTTCGGACAGGAACAACTATTA
>JAEUSG010000571.1 GCA_016788315.1 Fibrobacterota bacterium
GGTTTCCATAGCTAGACTCCACGCTACACGTGCAGGACCAGGACTAAATGCAGCTTTTAGAAGAGGCGTAGGCTTTAGCCAGATACGATAACGGCTATGCACATTCGCAAGAGCAGGATCGTAAGTACCGTCATTTGGAACAATAGAATGGAAACTGACAGAATCGTATTTAGGATTCGCTGAGCTGTATCCATATTCAAACTTTTTTACTTTCCAATATTTACGCAGAGAATCTACTCCATCAATGAATATAGAGTCGATGCAGTTTTTTGACAACCGAACTGGAGATGAAAAAGAGATGTTTATATAATCCAGATATCCATCCTGATAAGGTTTGTAACCTAAGGAATCAAGAAGGGCAAGTTTCCTGGCATCAGACAATGAAGAAGGTGCAACCGTTGGAACAAGTGTAGAAATAACATTGTTTATAGTGAGCTTATCTGCATCAATAGTATCCTTATTCGTAACATCGGCAATCCATTCATGTGTGCTTAAAGCAGTAACATTTATTGAAGCGAAAATACTTAGCGGGAAAGAGTCAGCTATTGTACTGCTATATCGACAAATAATATTTCCAAAAAGCAAAGATTTTATACCCCGTGCGTTATACTCAAGCTGATTGAGCATCGATGTGAAGACGCCAACTCCAGTATCAATCGTACCTGTTGCAGACCAGAAAAATGCATTTGCAGAATTAGATAACAGATTACCATAGCTATCTAACAATAAGGCCGTATAAACGCGATAAGGAACAAAGCGACCACTTATCGCTGTAACATCCATAGTATCTGCAGCACAATCTACCAAAGGGGTTCTATACTTAATCTTTAATGCGTGCGCTGCGGCTGGAAGGATGCGAATTGTCTTAATAACAGTAACTGTATCCCCAGGTCTGCGAGCAAACTGCATAGTAAAAGTAACGCTGTCTGCCTTGGTGCTTAGAACATAACATCTCGATACTCCTGATAAAAATGATATACCCTCGACATGCGTAAACACAGAATCAAGACCTGATATCCAGTTTCCATTACCTCTAAATTGAACATCAGTTGAGTTTGAAAGAAGGGAAACGCTAGAAGGTAGAACAGATGGATCTGTAACCGGTTGGCCATTATGGTCAACGAATGAAATTGTTAGCAATGCTGAATCACCAGCAGTAATTGTTGAAGGCATTGTTATTGTATAGTCAACTGGATACGGTGGAAGCGTACGGAATCGTATTGAATCCCGGTAATGAACACTATTATAAACCCACTCAGCTATCATCGTATCAATAAGACCGACTATGTGATGTGTGGGCTTAATTCTCCTGCTGGAAACATTATACAATACCGTATCGACAGAACCGGCAAAGGGTGCATTGTTCTTATAGTACCACTTTATCCCCTGACTAGCCTGTTCCCAACCCAAGGGAAGTTGGCCAGCCTGACCAATCTTATGAATGTAAGCTGTAAAGGACGGAAACAATGAATCAGACTGCGCATCACCGGCACGGATAGAAATAATGCTAGATGTCGGCGGAGAAACATATTCAGGATATGTCGTACCTTCAGAAGTAAAAGACTGTCCACCTGACACGACCACACGCATAGCATCAAATCCTGATGCTGAAAGATTAACTCGCAGCGTGTCACGAATCGCAATCGAAATTGTTCCACCAGTACCTATTACACTACTACCACTTGGAATAGTAGCAGTCATAGTATATTCCTGCTGACCATTCTGAAGCTTTGATATTATAGAAGGATTGGACTGAGTAAAGTTTATATACGATCCATAGCCTGAATTTATAATTCTCCATTCAATAGTATCGTTGTAAGAAATAAAATTGCCGAATTCATCTCGAAGTGATGCAAAAATTGTATCTGATGATATGTGCTGATCAAGAAGCGAAACATCTTTACCAACTATGCGGCCAGCTACATTATCGTTAAGAAGGCCTGCCCGTGACTCAAGACTCAAAACACGTCCAGTACCGTACGACCATCTAATAATAATACGACGGGTGCTGTCAATTGATGAAGTAACTTCTATGGTATCAACTCTCGGTGCAAAATGGTTTGTATATCGTAAGTTACTAAGGTCACCTATAGGTGGAGTAACAGAGATACCAGGTCGAACAGTCCAGCTTTTTACTATATCAAGCCCCTTGTACTTTGGCGAAAAACCAGCTCGCTTACTGAACAGCAGCGCATAAACTTCAAGCACAGTATCACGTGCCATTTTTGTAAATGAACGGTTTGGAACATCATAAGTATTTACAAACAAATTCTCAAGAGCAGCGCTGTTATTCTGATTTGGAAGGTAATCGCTCGCAAGAAAGATTGCAACAGAGTTAGCTGCAGTCCTATCTGTATTGTCAAGTATTCGGACAAATACAACATAGCTCTTGGCTTGCCCCAAAGCATTTACATAAGAGACGCGTATATAACCGGAATCACTCTGTGACTGTTGGCTAGACATGTCAGGCGAGATTGAAAACGCAATACTTGACGCAGAAATACCGTTTACATTACCTATTATTCCAGGATATTTGGTCAAACCGCTTACAACATTCCAATTTCCCGATAATGTATTATACTGACCGGTGTTCCTACTACGACCAAGAGCAAACATTGTTACTGGAGATCGTGTATTCAGTTCTTCAACGGTGCCAGAAATCGTGTAAGAATTTGTAATATTTGACGTACTGGAACTTCCAACAGCAATAACTATACTGTCATAAAAATCGACAGTATCGCTATTAGCCATAAACGATAATTGAGCATCCATCCATGCACCTGTTTGAGGATTCAAATATCTTGAACGGAGATCATATGCTTTATCATTTACACCATTAGGTTCATAGGAAATTTTTACATATGGGGATGCGCTATTTGATGAAGAAAGTGAAATTGAACGAGATCCATTATCCAGCCAGGCTAAAGGATTAAAAGTCCAACTTGAATTAACTGGAACCAGAGTTTCACTATTGTTTGTTCCGCGTAAACGAAGAAGCGAATAAATATTAAGCGACGTATCTATCGCCTCTTTTATAATGGAATATGATAATATTCGGCTTCCATTTCCTATACCTGATGTGTCGAGAGTAGTTTGATTTCGTGATAATAATAGACGTTCAACAGTACTTTTTACATATAATGTATCTTTATTAAATGGAATTGTTGTAAGTTCGTTACTAGTGTTGTAAAATTGAATTCGGGATAATAATGGATCTGGATTTAAAATTATATGTTTTGGTGCGAGCGATGGAGCAGTAATATCCGCCTCTATACGATAGAAATAATCTAGCGTAGCATCTGCATTCAATGCAGGAGAATAAAAACGAAAGATATAATTGTCACCAAGCGAGTCAATACGAATACTGTCTAATGTAATGCTATTTGTTGGACCTGCCTGCAATGTGCCGGCAACATATCTTGCACCGTCAACCTTATTTAACATATCAACAAACATAGGTTGATTAGAAATAGGGCGAGCTACACTTACACGGATTTCCTTACCAATAAGATTATATACCGAATCAAGATCTGAACCGCCTAGCATGTGAAAGTGCTTTGAATCAACAGTACTGCTTAGATTTGAAGAACGCCACAAGGTCTGATAGTCCGGTCGACCTGGAAATGTATCTAACATGATTGTATACAGCGAAACAGAAGTGCCAATACTGTCTCTCATAAAACTCTCAAATTGAGTTCTGACATAACTATATGACGTATCGTTGGGTATAGATGAAAAGTGTCTTGGTAGTTGATAAGGGTTTGTCGTCATCGCGTTGATCTGTGAATTTGCATTTCTAAATGCACCAGGCGAACCTTCATCAGTTCCATCCGAAAGAAAGATTATAATTGGTGCAGATGCTTTATCATTATGAGCGAGTGCGTATCTCACTGCTTGCCAAATATTATAGTAAGTGGCAGTATTGCCACCGGAGAGTCTTCTGTCTACATAATTGTTCGAAAAATCTACCCAACTGAAATCTGGCTTTGAAGGATCTAATATGTTGTGTGTAGCACCTGAATCTGTTACAGGGTTTGGAGTACCTAAAAAGCCGGGATAACTTTTTGAAAATTCATACCATATTCTCTCGATACCATAAGAATTTGAGTAATCCAAAGTATAGTTTGCACCCATGAAATTCCCAACATATACTTGAGAAGCAACACCTTTAAACGTGCCTGGTACAAAGTAAAATGTATCTGAGTAAACTTCATCACGAGGGAAACGTTGCCCGAAATTCGTACCTTCTTTTAAAGCAACTGCATTTACGCTTGCGGTAAGAGGTGGATTGCCTTCTACATACATTACCGAATCATTTATTACTGTGTCGAGAACATAACCAACCCCATTAATCCTGATGGAATCTATGGGAATTCCAAAGGGGTTTCTTCCCCATGGTTGACCAAACTTATCTAATCCTCCAAGTACACTACCAAAAGTATGACGCGGGACGCAGTTGCCATATGAATCATAACCACTATGAACGGTACTTTGAAATGCTCTGCAATTATTGGAAACATAGAAAGTGTCTCTTAGTACAACTCTCCCTCCCGCTTCAACTCTTACTTTAAAATTTATAGTATTCTTTTTCCATGGTTTTTCGCGTTCAGGATAAGTTGCATACCCGTAATTAAACCTCATTAGAGCGAGGCCATCATCAGGCTGAAGGTGGTTATCTATGAATTTCCGTACAGCATCCCTCATAAGAAATATTTTAGGAACAGCTGTATCCTGTGCATTTGATTTCATCGATTCACTAAAATCAGCAACTATGAGTATATTCGAACCGCATCTAGTTGAAGAACTCTTTGCAATTAAATTGACCACGGCCTGTGTTTGGCCAGCTGACGAACCGCGATGAAACAGAGTATCACGTTGCAACGAATCGTTCAAAATATGTTTTACAAAAGTAAAACCAGATATATTATTAACTGATAAAACCAATAGAACAAGAAATATTTTTTTCATCATCAAACAACCTCTTTTAATTTACTTTCTAATTGTCATAATTCTCGTAATTGTAGACCTTGTGCCGGACATCCTGTAGATATACCTGCCGGAACTTAAATTATTAGTATTAAATGTTATATTATGCTTGCCCTTGCTTATTGGGCCATCAAATAATGTTTTCACTAATTTACCATCAATAGAATAGATATTGATTGATATTTTCTGATCTTCAGGCACAGAAAATCTTATCGTAGAAAGCGGATTAAAGGGGTTGGGCGAATTCTGCTCAAGAGCGAATACAACAGGAAGAATGTTATTATTTTCACTGTTGATTCCATTAAGATCAACTGCAACAAACATCATAACCGAATCATCAAAAGATGCTACGGTATTATGCACTGGCAACTTAACATTTTCAACAGTGAGATAACCTTCAAAATAGACAGCACCTAATGCAACAACCGAATTAGTCCTTAAATCATATTTATAAACATTCATTGAATTTGCAACAGAATCCACAATCGTCGAATCTATCTTAAAATGTAATGTCAAGCCATTCTGCCAAACATCTTTAGTTGCAAGTGAGTCGTGCTGCACAGTCAAAACAAAGGCATCGGCACCTTGTGGTATAATCTTGTGACTTACCAAAGAATCTTTTTCACTTCTTGAAAAAATATACTTATCCACCGTTAGCCAGGCAGAATCAGGAGATAAGTTAACTACGGGAGATACAGAACTAAATAGAGAAGTAACAATCATACTGCTATCGTTGTCTACTGGAAAAGTATAAGCTCCTCTATATATATGTATTCTTTGTTTCTCAAAATAATGCCATGAAGTATCAAAACGGTTACCAAGTGAATCACGGAAAGAGATCCGAATCATCCTAGCTGGTTCAAAATTCAACGACAAATTCTGATTTGCAAGGACACTTATTGAATCCTGCCACAGGTCGCCAGTATCCATCAATGAATAACGTATGAAAGCAACTTCTCCTGCCCTAGCTTTCAGGGTTACACTCAATTTCTGTTCTGTAATACTATAACTAAATTTAACTATAGCTGAAGAATCTATTGAAGAGGGTGCTTTTGTATCAGCATTTATTATAATGCTGATGCTGTCATCAGCTGCATTAGGTATAGAACCATAAAGATCACTAACGAGGAAACGAATTGCAAGAGTTGTGGTATCGTTATTCAAGAAATAGTTAGCAACTCTACCATTCATTTGATAGCGTGCTTTCAGATTAATGTCAACAAAATATGCCGAATCGCGATCAAGTATCATTTGAGAAGCAGATGCTCCAGGAAAAGAAGCACCTGCGAATTGAATGCTGCTTACAAAAGAAAAGTACGGACTTCCATTTATTGAATACTTTAACTGTACTCCTAATTTAGAATCTGTCATATCGTAAGGTTTAAAAGTCATTCTTACAATACTGTCATTAATCTGCCGTACTGTAGCTGTTTTAAAAAACGGCTTGTCTAGGCTATATTGGATAGTGTCAATCAATACTGGCGGAGAAAGCTCATTACCGGACATATACGCAACAGAGACCCAATGAGTTCTTCCAATATTTATCTGATGATGAGGTCCGATAATATCAGAAGATGTTGTCACCAACTCACGCTGTCTTACGATAAAAGTTCTGCCAGTTCGTGAAGAAACATTGTAAAGCCCATTTAAGAGGTCTTGTCTTTTTATCGGGTCATCAAACAGATTTGATGGTGACGCTCCGGAGTCGCTAATAATGAACACTGCATATTTAACAAATCCAGAATCTGCAGAACTAAAAAGAGGTCGTAGAGAAGTGTAATCTACTGAAAAGGCAGTATCTGAAAGGGGCTTCAGAACAACGCCGCGAACATCAGGAGCGGGCACTTTTAGAACGACACTATCACTTGCAAGTAGAGTCGGATTAACATTACCAACACTATCAGCAGGGGCTATGGCAATATAATACGTTTTGTTTGCATTAATATTATCATTATCACCCTGCAAGACGAATTTCTTTATAGCACCTCCAACACCCAATCTCACCGAGTCAAACTCAGTGAAATTGTATTTCTGCTTCCATACATATGGTGCAATTGGGCTTGTTTTTATTCCATAATATAGCGAGACATTACCATTTTCAGAAGCATCAATACCCGGCAATGAGTTCGTTGGATCCGCCCATGTCAGCTCTATTGAACGGGAACTGAGACCTTTAGCAGAAAGGTGAAGCATATTTGACGGCGCAGAAATATCGTCAGGCGATCCGGTACGTACGGTATCGTAAAGCGTCCCTAATTGACCTAGCATTGATGTTTTCGCCCAAACTGTATCTGCACCTGAATTAAAAGCTGCAACTACATATAGAGTACGATAATTAACACTTTGGGTAATTCTTATTACACCTGATGTTGCGCGCGAAGAATTTGATACATCCAACCTAAACCAGCTTGCTGCATATGATTCCGGAGGTGATATAGAGGTATCTGTAGGAGCAGCCCGATAAAGGAGACGGATAAATGCCGGGGCTGAAACACCGCCATTCCAGGACCAATTAACACGTATCGCTGGTGTTCTTCCTGTATCAACTGATGTTGATATACTCAAATAATTCTGCGGAGCACATGGAGGAGTTAAAGGACCAGACAATGCACGTATTGAATCAGAAGCGGTACGATTACCATAAATATTGCCAATGATGCGCGAAACAGTGTTTACCGGGAATGCGGCAAAACGATATGTTTGATTACAAGAAACACCTCCGACTCTTGACGTTCCGGAAACGCTATTCATATTTACATCAAATGCGGCAAGCCTTATTCCCACTACAGAATCGTTACCGACACGTGTTGGGTATTGACCATCCGTGCGATAGTATACTATAACACTATCATAATCAATATATGAACTGGTGTTAGTATCATAATATCTATATGGATTGCTCCAACTAACCTTAACAGAGTCAGGATCTTTCATTGCTACAACACTTAATGAACATTTATTTGCCGGTCGACCGATCAACGAAGAATCAAAAGCAGTTGCCCGATAAAACTGACTTGCTTCAGGAACAACAGAAGCCCAGTTATTAAACATATTCTGCGGTGAGCAAATAATATTGTAACGCTTATTATGGCGCAAAACTGACGTATCAATAACTCCTCGATTAGCTCCTCGTGCAGGGTTGTCAAGTGCAACCAATTGTGCCGAATCAAGGAAAATATACCGGTGTTCAGAACCAAGTCCCGCT
>JAEUSG010000574.1 GCA_016788315.1 Fibrobacterota bacterium
ATCCCGCCGCCGTTTCTCCAGTCACTGTATTTGTAAAGCCTGCACCATCCGACACCAAGTCCGGTAAGATTACGGCAGACTACATAGACTGCGCCATTTTTAGAATTTACTGCTACCTGGTCAGCAGATTTAACTGCAATTGAACCAAGTTTTGCTCCAAGGGTATCATAAACTCCGACTTCTCCTCTCACCCGGTCGCACACAAATATACGACCCGAGTCGTCAAATGCCGTTCCATGAAAAGCGGCCATGAGAGATAGCTCCAAGGGAGCGGTCGGACCGACTGTATTTAGGCGTCGAACAGATTCTACTGACGGCATTGTGTCTCTTGGTATTGAGATGAAAGGTGTCGCAGCACCTGTTGCTGCATTCACTTTAAAAATCTGCCCATCACGCCAGAAACCTGTGTCTGTTGGAAACCAGACGCCATCGCTCTTTTTTGTAAATCTGTAAAATCCGGAAAGAAGGTAATATTTTTTATCTGGAGACAGAGTGAGGTAGTGAGGGCCGCCGACTGATACTCCGGCTGAAACATTGACAGAAGGAAGCGTAGGCGATTTTACTATACGGCCGCTATCAACAAAAGCTCCATTTGCAGATAGAGCATAATATCTGAAAGTCGCATGCTGGAAAACATATAGGGCGCCATTTCTAATCTGCGGAATCAGATAGCTATCTTCGTATGCGAGGGGCGAGCCTCCAAGTTGAGGAACATCAACAGCCTCTGTTCTAGGCAGAAATGAGCCGTCCGGCAGATTAACGACGCCATATGCACTCACTTCAGACAATGACATTCCAGCTCTTGGCGGCCAGAGGGTTCGCTCATAGGATCCATCAGCAGAGTATCTTCGAAGCGCCATAATGCAGGTAGCATGATGCATCTGCCGCGGAGCAGATCCGTAAGCATACACACTGCCATTTTCTCCTAGAGCAAGTCCACCAATAGTCCGATGAAAACGGTAGGGATTATCGCCTACAATAGTGTCAAGAACCGCTTTCATACCTGCCCTGACCCTGACCCTGTAGTTTCCGGAACCTGTTAACGGCTTTCCATAATCATCTTTACCGTCCCATACAATAGTCTGCCGGAGGGAATCTTTCAAGAGAGGAAGAGGTGCATTAGCCCCAAGCCGGCCAGCAGCCAGATGGCGGACAATAATGCTGTCATCGATATCAATAACAGCCACTTCAACATCTGTTGCTTCAGAGATAGTAAAGGTTACATTGTAGCTGCCTGATGGAAGCTTGACAATCGATGGCTGTTCAGTTAACGCCGGAACCGCATAAGGTTCTGCCAACAACAAAAGAGCAAGAGCGGATATAAAGATGGTTTTTATCATATATCCGCAAAATAATTACTTATACACTTATCTGTTAAGTATTGATTGCAACCGCACTTTTGCCTGTTTTACTTCAGACAGCGCAGCACTGTCCCTTCCATAGGTTCTGATGAAATCCTTCCAAAGATTGATTACCTGATCAGCACTCCCATCATTTTCGCTGATAGCAGAGATCCGCTCAAACTCCATTTGATAAATCGGTTTTTGAATTTGAACTACTATCGGAGCATGAACAGGTTCGGGTTGAGGTTTTAAGGGTTCTGCACTTTTGGGCAAAATATGCCGGACAACCGGTTCAGCCTTTTTGATTTCAATTACAGTATCAATCTTAACCAGTGTATCAACAGTTTTTAAAATAACAGGACCTGTCTTTTCGATTACCGGCGTAACCGACTGTTCAGCCTTCGGATAAAAAACAACAATGGCTGCTGCCGAAACTAAAACTGCAGCTAATACATAAATGGATTTATGAATCCTGACCCCAGGAGCTGCCAATGCGGTAGAAATAGATCTGATTAGGCTGAGATAATGTGAAGCATCCGCCGGTCTTCCGCTCTTTTTTGATTTAAGACCGGACTTAACTAGTGAATCAAAGGAAGCAGGTAAGCCTTTAACAATAGTTCCAGCCGGTCTAAAATCTGCCGCCATTATCGACCTGATGATTGAGGTCAATGTGTTTCCAGTATATGGAGGAAGCCCTGTCACCATTTCATAAAGAACTACTGTTAATGAATAGAGATCTGTTCTGCCATCAAGTTCCTCTCCGTCAATCTGTTCCAAAGGCATGTAGCCGCATGTACCTACTATGGTACCTGTGACTGTTTCACCGCTAAGCCCCTCATATCTTGCTATGCCGAAATCTGCAAGCTTTACCTGACCGTCATTTCTGATTAGAATATTCTCCGGTTTAACATCGCGGTGGACAATGCCGCTTCCGTGTGAATGAATGTACTTTAATGCCTCTGCACACTGTTCTGCAATTAGCAGCGCCTCTTTTAGCGGCAGCTTCTGCCTCTCCTCAATTAGAGATCGCAGAGACGAACCTTCAACATATTCCATTTCTATGAACAGCCGGCCATTTTCCTCTCCAGCATGATGTACCTGTACAATGTTTGGATGACTCAAAGAGGCTGCCAGTCTTGCCTCTTTTAGAAAGCGCTCCTTGGTTTTTACATCAAGCAGCATATCTCTTCTTAGAACCTTTATGGCCCTTTTCACACCAAGCTCTTTGTGTCTTGCAAGGTAAACAGCTCCGGCCCCACCCATACCTAAAAAAGATTCTATAACGCAATGGCCGTAAATATCGCCCGTATAGGCTTCTGCAGGATCAGATGATTTCTCCTGCCGGTGAACCTTAGTGACAAATGGATCTGCCGACAAATCGGAGACAGATATTTCTTTGGTTTTTACTATCAGAGAGCCTCCTCGGCAACCGAAAGCAGCTTTTTCCGCTCTTTGGAAGCGGGATCAGGAAAATATCTCAGACCCTCATTAGCAATTTTAACAACCTCTGCAAACTGTCCCTGCCGTTTCAGTATTTTGCATGTCAGAAGCACATCAGATAAAATAGAGTCTCTTTCGCCTATAAGTCTGTTTCGTTTCACCTTTATGAGATTGTCAACAGAGTCATTGCCATCTGTTGACAGAATCATATTATATAGAGATATTGCCTGCTCATATCTTTCGGGGAAATTTTTCCTTTCGCTTGCATAATAAGCTGCTTCCAAAACCATTTTCTGTAACTCTTCTGTATTAATTTTAATACTGGTTTTACTCTGAGAGTTTTCACCATTTACTTTACGAGTATAAAACAAAAAGAGAACCAAACTGAAAGATACCAGAAGTAGAATTACCGGCATTACTTTTTTATGCCTGCTCCGTTTAAGGGATGTCTGTGCTTTATAGTTGAATTTATGTTCGAAGACTCCAATAACATCACCGTGAGTAAGCTGCACCGTCTCATTAATTTCGCGACCATTAATTGTTAGTGTGCCCCCTTTAAATTTCTCAACATACCACCCATTATCGCGAAAGGTGAAAAGTGCGTGCTGCCGCGACACACGCTCATCGTCGATAACAATCTCCGGATCTGAACCTGGACTTTTGCGCCCCAGTAAAGCTCTTGTACCTTGCAAAACCAAATCAGTTTCCATAAATAAACCTCAATATGATGGGTCCAATCATAACAATAAAGATGACAGGAAAAATAAAGAGGGCAAGAGGTGCTAGAAGCTTAACTGGCGCTTCGTAGGCAAGTTTTTCCGCCTTTTGAAGCCTCGTCGTTCGAAGTCTTAAAGAGAGCTGACGCAAAGCGGTTGAAAGGGGACTTCCCCTTTTCTCTGACTGCAGAACTGTAGATGCAAATTCGTTTGCCTCTTCTATACTGAGTCTGCGCTTGAACCTTCCGAATGCCTCATCCTTTGTAAGCCCCATATCAAGATCGAGCACCAGCAATCCTACCTCCCTGCCGAAAATGGCCCCTTTTGACCTTTCCTGAAATTTTTTAAGTGCCGGCAGAAGAGCAACACCTGACTCCAGCATCATACTCATTATATCAAGAAAAGGAACCATTCCGTTTCGAAGCTCTCTTCCCCTCTTTGCATGGAGTTCACGGCGCTTCAACTCAGGAAGCATAAAAACGGCAGCAGCAGCCATCAATGCAGCAGAGGAGGATCCACCAGAAAACAGAACCGCCAGCAATACTAGAATGGAGACACCCTCCTTCATAATCAGATACCTGTTAAAATCGGGCCATGAACTTAGTACTCCGTTTGCCCGTTCCGCTTCATACTTACTTCTGTAAGAATTGATTGGAAGCTGGTTATTTAAAACTATCAGTTTTGTTTTTATTGTTTCTGCAATATCAGGGCATTTTAAAAGCAGGTATAATGAGAGAGAGAACGAGAGAGTTTCTATTATAAAAACAATTTGGGATTGCATAATTTCAACCCCGAAAGAGGACACTCAATGCAAAGCGGGACTCTCTTTTTACAGAAGTTTTTCGCCGTTTCAACAATGAGTGCATGATACTGGTTATAAGTTTCAGCTTCAATATTCTTTTCAAAAACACACCTGACCTCTTCATACGTTTCAGTTCCAACTAAGAGCCCAATTCTTCCAAAAATTCTTCGCGTGTACGCATCGACGACAAATACCGGCTTTTGCAACGCATAAAGCAGAATTGAATCTGCTGTTTCCGGACCTATTCCATTTGTTGCAAGAAGCATTTCACGCAATTGCGGCAAGGGTTGATTAGCCATAAAGCTGATAGAACCCTTGAATTCCGAATCTATTAGACCTATCAAACGTTTAATTCTTTCACTTTTTTGCACAAAAAAACCTGATGGTCTGATATTTTTTTGAATAACATCTAACTTGGCTTGCCTCAATGCCTTAATAGACAACATTTTGTTCTGTTTCAGGAGATTGATAGCCTTTTCTACATTGGCCCAAGAGGTGTTTTGAGTAAGAATTGCACCGACCATAACTTCAAATGGTGTTTTTGCAGGCCACCAATATAGTGGCCCGAAATGAGAATTCAGTATTGAATAAACTCGGCCAACAAGAGGCTCTTTCACTGTTATTTCATTAAGGTAAGAGCGAGTGTCTTAACATGAGAACCTAACCTGTACCTAACTAGATATGCACCGCTTGGAAGCTTTTTCCCTGCAGCATCACTGCCATTCCAGCAAACAGAAACTATAGAAGCAGGCGATACTTTACTTTTTAAAACAGTATTTATAAGCCTGCCCTTGATGTCATATATCTCAACGGATGCTTCTCCGGAATAGTTTCCGGAGTAGAGATTTATTACTGTTGAAGGGTTGAATGGATTGGGCTCAGCTTTAATCTTAGGCTCGCTGCCGGAAAAACCTGCCTTTTCAGCACTTATTGCAAACTTTAAAGGAAGTTTAAGGGAGTAGTATTTATAAACAGAGGCATCACGCCCCTTTTGACCACCACTGAAGGAGCCAAGATGCTCAACTTTAAGAATAAGTTCTGAAGGCAGGGAATCTGACAACTTTTTTGTCAACTGCATCTCAGCAGACAGATTCGACCTATTTCTGTTCCATGTGTATTCCCGCATGCCTACAGTCTGCACTACAGCACTATTCTGACCGTTTACACAAACAGCGGGATGCCAGGTATTGGCATCCTGAGTAACCCACCCTTTGGCAGATTTTATCCAGATTGTAAAAACTTCACCGCTGTCTATTTTTCCGTCTCCGTTACCCCGGCCTTCGCTTACATATTGAGAAGATATGACATTAAAGGAAGTATTGCTGGTGCTGCCCTTCATTATGGTCAGCGTTTCTGAACGGCCGTCGAAAATCTTAACTTCTGAAGAATCAACAGGAAGCGGAGGATCGGCTACAAACACCCTGATAAGATGCTCTCTATCCTGATCAATATCAGTCCCGGAAAATCTAACCTTTACAAAACCATATTGAAGATGCTGTTGAAAACCGACTGCATTTGCCTCTGCGGAATCAAGAATTTTTTCGCCTCTTAGAATCATCAGCGAATCAATTTTTTTGGTCATTTGCGGCTGCAGTGTTCCTGCATATTTGTATCCGTTCTTTACCGTAACCATAGGTCCCGTTGTTGTTGTGTAGACAGCAACGCCTGTCGCAGGAGCGATACCTAAATTTGCTAAAATGGCACCTATTGCTGTATCGCGGCCGGCAAAAATTGAGATATCCTCATTAACAGTATCGGTCAGAAGCACTATCGGTTTGCGTATTCCATTTCCTGAAATTCCAAAGACCTCACCCATTCCGCCGGCACAGTTTACACTTAATCTGCCGGCACTGTCTGCTGTAATCGATGACGATGTAAAAAGTGCGGTTCTGTAATTATACTTCTGTATTGAATATGAAGCATTCGGAGTGTAGCGGGGAGCGGTTTTTACAGTAACAGGATATTCCGCTAATGAATAACCGAATGGAAGAAACTTTCTTGTAAGAAGAGAGAACCCTGATGGTGTTACATCCTTAAGATAGATCCAGCCCGTATCCCTTTTTTGAGCGGTTATAGAATAGCCCCACCCTTCACTTTGCGGATAAAATGTTACATATGAAAAACAGGTCGGCTCATTTGACCGATCCTCGTTAAATGTCCGCATATGAAAATTCAACTGTGAGTCAACTCTGAATGCCCAATGTCTGTAAAATGGTGTGCGAAGATATTCATGATTGAGTCCGGCACCCATTAGACCAAGAGAGAGTTCTCTGCTGCAGGAGTAAATGTAATCGCCTGTGTTTGCTGTAGTCCGTGTTGAATGCCATCTTAAATTACGCCACAATTCCTGAACATCTGTAACCGCCACGCTGACAGAATCACCGATGCAGTTTCTTGTAGGTGAATGACAGAAGGTCGAAACACTTCTTATGAGATGCGGAACCTGAGCCGCAATGTCAATAGCCGCCTGACCGCCCATGGAAAGACCGGTAACCGCTCTAAATTGCGGAGAAGCCTTTGTCGGATAAAGCGAATCAACAGCAGAGACAATTTCGGCAAAATACTTACCGAGATTCATATATGTTTTACTTAAACCGGGAGAATTTTGAATAAAGAACCAGTTATTAAGACAGCCTCCTGTTCCGGCAATTCCGCCATCTATCATGACAACAATTGCATTGTTGTCATTGGTAAAGGCTTGAAAATCTGCATTAAAAGGCTTAGTCAACGGATATACACATCCAGTTGAACAGATGGGGGGTTCATACCCGCCGTCAGCAGCGTAAGAGCTGTAAGAATCGCCGGCATATGAGCCGCCACAACCATGACAATAATATATGACCGGATAACGGGTTGTACCGGAACTGTCGAAACCTGCACCGGTCCATACCCTGAATTTTCTATCAAGCCCAAGAACAGAACTTTTAAAAGTAATATCCCTGTAAGCTGCATCCGGCACACTTATCAGGGCCAGAAGCAACAGGACAAACACTTTTATTCCTCGTCTTTCGAAGCGCCCTTTTTTTCCTGGATCTTTTCGCGGATGTCCTGAACAGACTTCTTTATATTCTGACAGACTTTCCTAGCACGGGTTCCTGCAGAATTATTTCCTCTCTCAAACTTATCCAGTTCAACTCTGAGAGACTCGATTTCCAACATGAGATTTGATAAATCCATAAAATCCTCCGTATGTGTTTTAAAGTCCTTATATCCGATATAATAATTTATTACGGTTTAAAAAGGTAGCTTAAATGACCAAACATCAGCTTATTTTTTATGTCAAGGATTTCCTTGGGCTGTTTCATGAGCCGTTCAAAAAAAGAGTTGCCGCTTCCGGTATTAGCTCTTTTTTCAGGAGCATCCTCTGAAAGATCGGCAAGTTCACGCGCCAAAACCTTCGCGTCTTCATAAGTGCCTGTGAGATCAACAAGGCCGGCTGTTATTGCCTGCCTGCCTGTCATAATGCGGCCATCAGCCCACTTTGCCACAGAATCATATTCCATTCCACGGCCAATTGCAACCGCTTCAACAAATTGATCCCAGGTATCATCAATGACCACCTGAAACAACCGTCTTTCATCTTCATTGAGTCTTCTATGTAGCCCGCCCGCATCTTTGTACCTTCCGCTTTTTACAACTTCCATATCAACGCCGATCTTTTTCATTAGATCCGGAGCTGTAGGGAATTCGAAAATGACACCGATACTGCCGGTTAAAGTACCGGGATTTGCCATGATAGTATCCGCCGCTGATGCAATATAGTAGCCCCCCGATGCCGCTACACTGCCGAACGAAGCGACAATCGGCTTACCTGACGAACGGAAATTCATAACAGCTGAATATATTTCCTGCGAAGGGGCAACCGCTCCGCCTGGGCTGTTTATGCGCAGCACAAGCGCTTTAACAGAATTATCTTTTTCCAATGTCGACAACTCTTCAATAATATCTTCAGATGAATATATTATCCCCTCGATTTCAACAATACCGATTGCATTCTGACTCAGCAACGAGGACATTTCTCCACTAAGCTTACCTCTCTCCTTTGAGGATGATGCGACTGCAAGGATCGCACCAACGGTAAAAAGAGCAAAAAGAACCAGACCACCGATTATCCATCTTTTCTTATCCAATCCGGACTCCCTCTGTTTTAAGAACAAGGCCATCAAATGCCAGATGCATACCTTTCGGCAGTTCAGCATCTGTTTTTTTATGCTGCAGATTATGGCTTATGTGGGTGAAATATGTTTTTCCCGCCCCCACTCTCTCTGCAATTTTTACAGCATCACCTAACGTAATATGTGTTGGATGAGGCTCCTTACGCAAGCCATCCAAGATAAAAATATCAAGATCTTCAAGAAGTCTGAATGTTGATTCTGGAATCCTGCTGGTGTCCGGTATATAGGCCACTCCTCCGATTCTCCAGCCGAAAATCTTTTTACCGCCATGAAAAACAGGGAGTGGAATTACAGAGAAGCCTGCTGTAGAAAATGGTTTGTCAACTCTGGTCAATTGGAGCCTGGGTTTGCCTCCGCTTTTCTGGGTCCGCCTGAAAACATAGGGGAATATCTTTTTAAGTTCGTTAACTGTATCACTATCGGCATATACCGGCAGCTTTTTTTCACGACAGTATATTCTTACATCATCAAGACCGTAAACATGGTCGGCATGACAATGAGTTATCAGCATGCAGTCTATTTTCATGACCTTATGCTTTACAAGTTGAAGACGCAATTCCTGTGGCGCGTCGATTACGAGTGTTTTTCCGTTGCTCTCGACAAGTAAAGATGGACGGTATCTTCTGTCTTTAGATGAACGGGAGGTACAGACATGACAACTGCATGTGGGTACCGGAGTTCCTGACGATGATCCTGTTCCAAGAAAAGTTATTTTCATAATTATATCAGGGCAATAACATAGTTAATTCCATTTAACATTTTAATCACTTTTAATCTCTTGACGAGTAATTGTTTTTCTTTTATAATGAGTATTTACTGATAGTTTTAAAGAAAAACGGCAATACGACAATAACTTTGGAGAAACAAATGGACAGCAAACTCCAGGAACTGACTCAAAAACTTTATGCAGAGGGCGTTGAAAAGGGCGAAGCACAGGCAAAATCTGTATTAGCCGAAGCGCAAAACAATGCAGCAAAAATTATTGCTGATGCAAAGGCACAGGCTGCCTCTCTATTAGAGAAAGCCTCCAAAGAGGCCGAAGAGTTAAAACACAGAACAGAATCTGAAATCCGGCTTGCTGGTCAACAGTCCTTGGCTGCTGTTCGTCAGAATCTGGAAGAGGTTGTTTCATTCAAAGCACTCTCTAATCCTGTAACAGCTGCATTGTCCGACAGCTCATTACTAAAAGATGTTATTAAAGCGCTAATCGAGAAATGGAATCCTAAAGAGGCAGGTCTTCCTCCTCTTGAAGTTGTTCTTCCAGAGAGTAAAAAAAGTGAACTTGAAAAAGCTCTTGCTGCAGAAATTGCAAAAGCGCTTTCTTCAGGGGTCAAAGTTCAGTTTTCAAAGGCAGTTAAATCAGGTTTTCAGGTACAGGCAGGTAATGGCGGTTTTAAAGTAGGTTTCACAGAGGCAGACTTCCTTGAATTTTTCCGTCAGGCACTTAAACCTGCAACCAGAGGCTTTCTTTTTAACAGCTAATGGCGCAGCAATACTATTACCTTATATCCGGACTTCCGGGAATCACTATTGATGAGAGCAGGAGTCTGCCCTCTTTCAAGACGTTAACGGATGATATTCTTCCTCTGCTATCCGAGGAGGATGCTGTTTCTCTTAAGCTTATTCGCACTGAATCGGATATCAAAAATCTCATACGTATTCTCGATAAAGTTGACAGACCTTTTGATAACAATGGAAATTTGTCGGAAGAGGCGTTGGAAGCTTCTATAAAAGATACGTCAGCCCTTCCAGCATGTATGCAGCGAATAATAACCTCACATAAAGAGAGCAGCTCTGCTCAGCTTGGGTTGGCACCTGACGACGAAGCTTCTGCTGAATATTTTAATGAATTGTTTTCATCGTCCGATCCATTTATTAAAGCATACAGCAAATTTGAATTCATAATGCGTAATGTTCTTGCAGGAATAGCTGCCCGTAATTTTAAAATTCCTGTCGAAAATGTAATTGTAGGCAATGATTCGATTTCTGATACTATCCGCAAAAGCGGTTCACCCGATTTTGGTTTATCTGCTGAGTATCCATGGGTTAACAAATTAATAACTCTACCTGCTGATGATCCTATCGAGAGCGAAAAAAGGATCGATCTCCTTCGTTGGAGTGTTATGGATGAATTGTCAGCCTTTGACGGATTTGGTTCTGCTGTTGTTTTTGTGTTCGCACTTAAGCTTCGATCTGCAGAGCGCTGGAAAGCGCTTGTTCCAGAAGTTGGCCGCGCATTAACAGAAAAACTGGTTAGCGAAACACGTACCAGATTAGAAGAATTGATACGAATTTAACTTAACTTTTGAATTGTTTTTAGGAGGACATGTTTTATGGGTACAACGGGAAAGGTGACCGGCATCGTGGCCAACCTCGTTTCAATTGAGGTTAACGGCCCCGTGGCCCAGAACGAAATCTGTTATATCGTACATGGGAACGAGAAATTAATGGCGGAAGTCATTAAGGTTACCGGTAAAACAGCATTCGTTCAGGTATTTGAGAGCACACGCGGACTTAAGGTTGGTGAAACTGCCGAATTTGTAGGTCATATGCTTGAGGTGACACTTGGGCCTGGAATGCTTGCTAAAAACTACGACGGTCTTCAAAACGATTTAGATAAAATGACAGGTGTCTTTTTGCAGCGCGGCGAATACACCTCACCACTTGACAAAGATAAAAAGTGGAAATTCGAACCCCTATCAAAGACTGGCGATGAGCTGACTGCCGCCGACTGGATTGGTACAGTAAAAGAGGGCTGGATCGACCATAAAATCATGGTTCCATTCAACATGACAGGAAACTATAAGGTTAAATCCGTGGTTGCTGCCGGTGAATATTCCGCTTTTGATACTGTTGCAGTAGTAACAGATAGCGAAGGCAAAGATATTCCGTTGACTATGGTTCAAAAATGGCCGGTAAAAGTTGAAGTTCGTGCTTACAAAAACAAGCCACGCCCTTCACGCATTATGGAAACAGGCACACGCACCATCGACACACTGAATCCGATGGTTGAAGGCGGTACAGGCTTTATTCCAGGTCCTTTCGGTTGCGGAAAAACAGTTCTTCAGCACTCATTGTCAAAATATGCTGATGCGGACCTTATCATTATCGTTGCATGCGGTGAGCGCGCAAACGAAGTTGTTGAAATCTTTACAGAGTTCCCGCATCTTGACGACCCACGCACGGGACGCAAGCTGATGGAGCGAACCATCATTATATGTAATACATCCAACATGCCTGTTGCCTCCCGCGAAGCATCTGTTTATACAGGAATGACTATCGCCGAATATTACCGTATGATGGGGCTAAAAGTGCTTCTCCTTGCCGATTCCACTTCACGTTGGGCACAGGCCTTGCGCGAAATGTCAAACCGTATGGAAGAATTGCCTGGTCCAGATGCTTTCCCAATGGACTTGCCCGCTATTATTGCTAATTTCTATGCACGCGCAGGCTTTGTTGAACTTAACAACGGGAAAACAGGTTCTATTACGTTTATTGGAACGGTATCTCCTGCAGGTGGAAACCTTAAAGAGCCTGTTACTGAATCCACTAAAAAAGCTGCACGAGCTTTTTATGCGCTTGCTCAGTCACGCGCCGACTCAAAAAGGTATCCAGCTGTTGATCCAATCGATTCATATTCAAAGTATCTTGAATACCCGGAAGTTATTGAGTTCCTCGATAAAACTATGGAAAAGGGTTGGGCTGGCAAGGTCACAAAGATGAAGGATCTTCTGCTTCGCGGTAAAGAGGCTCGCGATCAAATTAACATTCTTGGCGATGACAGCGTTCCTCTTGAATATCACGTTGTATTTAACAAAGCGGAAATTATTGACTTTGTAATTTTACAGCAGGATGCTTTTGACAAGATTGATGCTTCAACTCCGCTCGATCGTCAGAAGTACGTTGCAAATAAAATTCTTGGTATTTGTGATTCGTCATATAGTTTTGACCACTTTGAGCAGGTTTCTTCCTTCTTCCGTAAAATTATAAACCTGATGAAACAGATGAACTACCAGGTATTCCAGAGCGAAAAATTCAAAGAAATTGAATCGGAACTAAATGCACATTTGGCCAGCCGCGCAATCAAGGCTGCCTGAAGATAACAGGAGAAAAAAAGGACAATGAAAACACAGGCCTTTCAACGAATTTATACTCAGGTAGAAAACATCACAAAAGCAACCTGCACTGTAAGAGCAGAAGGTATTTCTAATGAGGAAATGGCTTTTGTAGATGGCAAGCCGGCACAGGTTGTTAAAATTAAAGGCGACATGGTTACGCTGCAGGTTTTCCCGGGAACACAGGGAATTCCAACAAATGCGGAAATTGCCTTTACCGGAAAACCTCCTGTAATCAAGGTTAGCGATCAGCTTCTTGGCCGCTTCTTCAATCCATATGGCGCCCCTATTGATGGCGGCCCTGCTGTGGAAGGAGAAGAGCGGGAGATCGGCGGTCCTTCATGTAATCCAGTTCGTCGTAAACAGCCATCTGAACTTATTGCAACAGGTATTGCCGGCATTGACCTTAACAACACGCTTGTAACTGGTCAGAAGATTCCATTCTTTGCCGATTCCGACCAGCCTTTCAACCAGGTTATGGCGACCGTTGCTCTTCGTGCCAAGGCTGACGTTATCATTCTTGGCGGTATGGGCATGAGCAACGACGACTATCTTTATTACCGCCATCTGTTCGACAATGCTGGCGCACTCGACCGTATTATCTGTTTCATGAACACCACAGATAATCCGCCTGTCGAACGTCTTCTTATTCCTGACATGTGTCTTACAACTGCTGAATATTTCGCTGTTCAGCAGAATAAAAAAGTTCTCGTTCTTCTTTCAGATATGACTCTCTATGCTGATGCTCTTTCTATTGTAAGTAACCGTATGGATCAGATTCCGTCTAAGGATTCCATGCCCGGTTCACTTTACTCTGAACTTGCAAAGATTTATGAGAAGGCGGTACAGTTACCTGAGGGCGGTTCAATAACCATTATTGCTGTTACAACACTTTCCGGCGGTGACATTACTCACGCTATTCCCGACAACACCGGGTACATCACTGAAGGTCAGCTGTATCTGCGTCGTGACACTGATATCGGTCGAGTTATTGTTGACCCTTTCAGAAGTCTCTCCCGCTTGAAGCAGCTTGTTATTGGCAAAAAGACACGGGAAGACCACCCGCAGGTTATGAATGCAGCTGTACGTCTGTATGCTGATGCCGCTTCTGCAAAGACAAAACTTGAGAATGGTTTCGACCTTACCGATTACGATAAGCGCTCTCTTGAGTTTGCAAAGAGCTATTCAAGTGAACTTCTTGCAATTGATGTTAATATCGATACAGTTAAAATGCTAGATACAGCCTGGACGCTCTTTGGCCGCCACTTCTCAAAGGATGAAGTTGCTATTAAGAAAGAGCTTATGGAGAAATACTGGAAGGCATAATAATCCATGGCGCTTAAATATCAATTTAATAAGACCTTTCAAAACCAGCTCAACAAAGAGCTGAAGGTTCGTGTAAACGCCCTTCCTACGCTTCAGGCCAAGGAGGCAGCTTTACGTGCCGTTGTAAAACTGGCACGAGAAGAAGTTGAGCGGATAGAGAACAAACTTGATATCGCAAAAAAGGCTGTTGCATCCGCAGAACGGCTCTTTGCAGAGTTTCCTAAAGGACTTGTTACAATCTCCGCTGTCCGCACAAGCATTAAAAAAATTGCCGGCGTAAAAACCCCTGTTCTTGAAGGCGTAGATTTCGAAATGCGTCAACTCCCTCTTTTCTCAATGCCTGCCTGGTTTCCATGGGGAATCGAACGGTTAAAAGATCTTCTTTCGCTTGAAACCGAAAGAGAGGTAGCAGTTCGTAAACAGACAGCTCTCGAGTATGCGCGTAAAAAGACAACTCAGAAAGTTAATCTTTACGAGAAGGTTCAGATCCCTGAATATCGTCAGGCTATACTGAAAATAAAGCGCTTCCTGGAAGATGAAGAGAATTTGGCCAAATCTTCCCAGAAAATCCTCAAAGAGAAAATGCTTCGAGAGGAGGCTGCCTGATATGGTAATAAAAATGCGTAAACTTGGTGTTCTTATGCACCATTCCGATAGAGACTCCTTTTTGTCTAAGTTGCAGTCGCTTGGACTTGTTCATGTTACGCTCTCCTCAAACGAAAATGCTGCTGTGCTTGAAGCACTGATGGAAGAGCGGCGCCTGTATATCAAAGCAGCAGCTTCTCTTGCTTCCAAAACTTCAAAAGCGAATACCAGCGTACCTGTATTATCAGCGGCAAAAGCTCTTGAACTGTTTATCGCATCAGAGAAGAAACTCACACTCATTGAACAGCAGGACGGTAAATTAAAGAAAGAACGTGAAGCGCTGCTGCCATGGGGCAACTTCGACCCCGCTCTTATTGCTAAGCTTGCCAAAAACGGAACATTCGTCCGACTTTTTGAAACAGCACCTAAATCTTTTGATGCACTCGATCTTAAGGGAAAAGCTGTTGAAATAATAAGCCGCGATGGACAAAGAGTATTGTTTGCGCTTGTTGAACTCGGCGAAATGACACCGATGCCGATTGAACCTGTAAGACTTCCTGATAAATCTTTGGTTGCAGTTGAGACTGAAATCAAGCAGCTCATGACAGAAAAAGAGTCAATCGAAAAAGAGTTGATAAATCTTACTGCTTCATTGCCTGTTATCAAAAAGGTTATTTCTGAACTTGACGAAAAGATTGATTTGGAGAGTGTTAAGGGTGGACTTACTCCATCCGTTGAGGGAAAGATTCTTCATCTGAATGGATTCTACCCTGCCGAAAATGAAGATAGTGTTCGCTCTTTCCTTGCAGGTCACTCAGCTTATTTTACTATTGAAGATCCTGTTGAAGGCGACCCTGTACCAGTTGCACTTCGGAACAATCCATTGGTCAAACTATTTGAACCCATTACAAAAATATTTGCTCTGCCGGACTATTTTGAGTTTGATCCTACTCCATTTTTTGCCCCGTTCTTTACCCTGTTTGTAGGACTCTGCCTTGGTGATATCGGCTATGGAACAATTCTCCTTATTGTCTCTGCGCTTCTGGTTAAAAAAGGGGCGCCATCAGTAAAACCCATTGCAATGCTGGTTATGGTTTTAGCAGTTTCCACAATTTTCGGTGGATTTCTGCTTAACAGTTTCTTCGGCCATACAGTTTTCAGTGGAACTAATGTAACTGGCGGCTATTTCGACATAGGAAATAAAGTTCTTTATTACGCGCCCCTCTCATCTGACGGCAAGGATTTTCCTGCAATGCGTTTTGCAATGATGCTTGGATTTATCCAGGTTCTCTTTGCCATGCTGCTAAAGGGAATATTGCGTATTCAAACAAAGGGATTTGTATTCGGATTACAGTCATTTTCATATATGTTTCTGGTTATCGGCGGACTCATTTGGGGTGCACACGCTAATCCATTGAATCTTGGCATTGCGCAATTTACAGTTGGACCACTTAATGTTGGTGCCCTGTTGTACGCGCCCGGGGCGCTTGCCGGCCAGATTATTATGTTTGCAGGAATAGCCATATTTCTGGTCTTTAATAATCCCGACAAACCTTTTATCACAAGATTCTTCGGACTGTCAATTTGGGAAATGTACAATTTCATAACCGGCATACTTGGTGATATTCTTTCATATTTGCGTCTATTTGCACTTGGTCTTGCAGGCGGTCTTCTTGGAAATGCGTTTAACTATATCGCATTTATGCTTGTAACAAATGCTGATGGAAGCATGAACTATGTCTCACCAATGATGGTTTTCACTATAATAATACTGCTGGTTGGTCACAGCCTTAACCTTGCATTGTCAATGATTGGATCTTTTGTCCATCCGCTGAGACTTACATTCGTAGAGTTCTACAAGAATATAGAGTTCAAAGGTGGCGGAACAGCTTACAAGCCTTTCGCAACCACTAAATTACGGGAAAACAACTAAACAAAAATAGGAGGATTTTAAAATGGGCGCAGTACTTGCATTTATTGGAATCGGCATCATGGTTGGTTTATCGGGAGTAGGTTCCGCAATCGGAACAGTTATTGCCGGTTCTGCAACAATAGGAATGGTAAAGAAGAAACCGGATGCATTCGGTAATGGTCTAGTTCTTTCTGCACTTCCTGCAACACAGGGTCTTTACGGATTCGTAGGATTCTTCCTTTATAACAGTGTCATCACACCAAGCATTACTACTTTCCAGGGTGCTATTGTACTTGGCGCCGGCATTGCAATGGGTCTTGCCTGTTTGCTCTCTGCCATCAATCAGGGCCGTGTATGTGCTAGCGGTATTGAAGCTCTTGGCGGCGGACACGATGTTTTCGGCAAGACAATGATCTTAGCCGCTTTCCCTGAGTTCTACGCTATTCTTTCTCTTGTTGCTGCAATCATCATGAAAAATTTGATCGGTCTGTAATATTTAAAAAATATCTGCCAGCCGAATCACATAAGAAAATGTGGTTCGGCTGCGTTTGATTCCCTTAAGACACGTCATATAGATCTTTGCTCTCATCAAAAAATCCACTCTTCAGAACTTATCCAGCATTTCAACAGATTTCCCCTCCTGACTAAAGTCTCTTTCGTTAATAGTAGATCGCTCGCGTAATCAATAGAAAATACTTGTCAAATGCACCTAACAAATAATATTATAGTCAAGTCATTTATAACCATATAACTGGTTTTAGGAGGTCGTTTGAGACATTTTAAATACTTCACTGCAATTTGCTTATTATTATTCATAACCGGATTTGCATCCAGCAATTCATCCGATACGACAGCGCCATCGAACCTTCTGACGTTGAAGGCGACCGCCTTAAGTTCCCGTTCCATAGAGCTTTCGTGGGCGGATCCATCAAATTCTCTTCCTGGCATAGATGCTGCTGAGAATGGTAACATATCTCTCTATTACGGTATTAAGACAAGTCCGACTGCTCCTTATGTTTGGAAAAAGAAATATTCAGCCTCAGAGTTTGATTCTGTACGGTTAAGTTCCGCTCTAAATGCCAAGAAGTTTGTGTTGAAGGGTGATATTGACAGCATAAGTTCGAATAGGACCTACTATGTTGCGATTGCCCCCGCTGACAGCCTTGGTAATGTTAATGGGATCCCGTTGATAGCGCGTGACAGTGCGGTTTTGCGTGTACCTGCACCTATTAAGAGCGGAGTAGTTCTTCAAGCTTTGAACGATACTGCTTTTTCAGTAAGTTATACCGGACTTAGAATTCCTTTTAATTCACCAGATACTGATTTTGTAAATTACGTGGTATTCATTGTAAGTGACTCAGTAGCTGCACCATCAAATCTTTTTGAGGATCCGATTAAGAGGCAGGATCTCCTTAACGGGTTTTATGATGTTTCGTCCCGCACAGGCCGAACATTTCTTGTAAAGCAACGCGAGCTAGCTTATACCAGTTCATATATTTTTGGTCAGACTCAAACAATTACCCTGAACAAGAAACTCTACATTTCAGCTTCATATCTGTCCGGTTCAGAGGTATCACCTCCTGTTTTTATTGACTCAATCAGCTATCGTCCGGATAAGCCTTTTTTCAAGAACTATTCAGCCCGCCAAATAAACGACAGCATAGTTCGTCTAACATTCCGTCCTTATGACACTACCGATGTTAAGATTGGTGTTCAGATCAAGTATGCTATAAATCCTCAGTCTGCTTCATCTCCATATTTTAATTTTGTACCTTCGCAGCAGTTTTCAAGTGCTTCGTTTGGAGCGGCATCAGGCGGGCAGATGGTTCTTGACAGAGATTCCAGTTATACCATAAATCTAAGGCTTGGTACAACCAGGTATCAGACCTCTAATGCAGCTGCGTCATATTTTAACGGTAATGATACGAATACGCTATCAATAAAATTTCTGATTAGCGATCTTCATGGACCTATACCTTCTAATTCAAATGATGACAGTGTTGTTGTGCCAGTCATAGTGGATACAAAGGCTCCTTCGCCAAAGAATGGTTCAGCTTCAGTTGTGTTCAGCGATGTTCCTGCATCTAAAAAACTTACAATATTTTTGACTGCCAAAGCTGGGGCGGTTGATTATGTGAGGTATAAGACATCAGATACAGCCCATGTTTGGATGGATTCGGTATCCATGAAGGACGTTACTTCCGATACAATAGTTCTAGAACAAACAGATCTTTGCTATCTCTCTCTTCGTGATTCTCTTGGCAATAAGTATGACACTGCGTGGTCCTTCTCTGGTTCACCAAGAGAACCAGATTTTATAAAAAGAGAATCAAGGACGATTACTTATGATAATGGTAAACTGGAAATTAACGTTAGTGTAAACTCAATAAAAGACAATGTTACAACTGCCTTCGACACACTGAAATTGTATGTTGGCAAGCGTGCCTTTACGCAGGCTGAACTTGATGCTCTTCAAAATAGCGGTTATGCAGCAGTTCCTTATTTTGCGTATTTCTTTTCAGCCCGCCATGGAACTCTTAATACTGCCGATATATGGCAGGATGGACTCTCCTTGAGTGCTGCGATTGACTCTACTGTGCCAGACAGTCTGTATGATGGTTTACGCGTTTATAGATATAATCCTTCAACTAAGACTGCTGCTTTTGAAAACTCGAAGATAGATTATTTCGGTCGTCTTAATGTTTCTGGTATGAAGCCACCAATTTCTGATACTCTGTTTTATTTCATAGCAACAGACACACAGAAAGTAAAGATAGATTCTATTTCACTCACCTTTGATAAGTCAGAACGAAAGCTTAGACTTATTGCACGTGGAAGTGATAACAGCAAAGCTCTTTCAGGAGGAGTTGTTATACTTGGTCACACGGTAACCGGCACGACTAAGGAATATATCAGGTATAATGTTAACGCTGTTCCCGGAGTTGCAATAGATACTTCGATAATAATACCTGCATCAGATACTGTGTTTGATGATCTTTTAAGACGAGGCCTCTTTGGTGCAGCTTGGGTTACAGATCGCGAGACAGCACTTTTATATCGTGACCGTCGTGCATATTCCTTTGTGCGTTGCGAATACAAGGCTGACAGCATGAAGCTGACTTTCAGAAATCTGTTTGAAGGATATCAGCTTGTATCACTTCCGGTGTCACTTTCCGAGGAGTATGATGATGTTCTTCTTGCATTGCAGGATTATTCTCGCGGTGTGTATGACAGGAATAAATTCAGACTTTACCGTCTTGATAATGATGACTCAATAAAGGAATTTGTTGCAACCGGATACAACGATAAGGGTATTCAGGTGGATCCTGATTTCAGGTTTGGTACAGGCCGTGCATTTTTCATGAGAACACGCAGCCAATATGACAATAATGTACCTGTCAAAATTCCAAATCCGATATCTGTACCTATCAATAGCAATCGTGGATATTATATTGCGTCACGAGCTACCAGTGGCTGGGTTATCTGTAGTGTCCCTTTTCTCGGTACGGTTTCTATTAATGATTTTCAGAATACATCCTCGCTTCGCTCTACCGGCAGCTCACTTGGTAACAACAAAACTGTTGTTCCGTTTGGTGATCGCGTGTATGAGCTTTCCTCTTCCGGTTGGCGTCCTATGCAGCAGCGCTCTCTTAGTTCTGGTACTGGCGACGCCCCAGCTTCTTTTGCTGCCTATCTATATGCAGGAGAATCACTGTTCGTTCCTGTAATTCCAAATAATGATGAGTTTATAAGCCTGGGCTGGAGAATAGCCAAGAGTTCAACAGAGGCATCTGATTGGAATGCCTCTGCACTTCTTTATAACAATAATCTTCTTAAAGCAAGTGCTGTTGTTGCCCTTTCTGCTTATGGTAATGCTGAATTACAGGAACTGCCAATTATAGACGAAGCATCCAGCCGTATTACTGTTGTTTCGCAAGGGAATCGACTTTCATATGAGCAGCGTTCTTTAGGTGGTACAGGCGAGATCTGGCAACTCGAAGTTACGAATGGAATCGAAGACACTATGGAATATGAGGTTAGATTTGACAATATTGCAAAGAATCTCCCTGAAGGCTGGCAAGTATGGGTAAATGATTCTTTGAACGGGTCTTCAGTAGACGTTCTAAAATCTGGTATGTATGGGATAGTTGTGCCACCTAAAAGCAGCAGAGTATTCAACCTTGTAACCGGTTCTCCTGCCTTTATTTCTAAAGCTTATTATGAAACATGTAAATCCAAAGATTTTGAGCTCTCTCAAAACTATCCCAATCCATTTAATCCGAATACGACAATAAATTTTACAGTTGCAAATAATGGTTTGGTCTCTTTAGCATTGTATTCACTTGACGGAAGAATGGTTAAACAGTTGCATTATGGCTGGACAAAAAGCGGTAATTATAAAGTGGTGCTAAATACTGAAAAACTTAGCTCAGGCAGATACATTTACAGAATAAAACAGGGTAACGCTGTAATTACTAAAATGATGACGATAGAAAAGTAATAGAGCGCTAAGGTGTCGTCGGCAGTTCCGGAGCAGGTACATTCCATGTTGTTGTGTCAGAGATAACACTCAAAACAACACTATTGCTCAATACTCCACCTTGACTATTTAAAACATATACATTGTATGTACCAGCATGGCTTGGTGCTGCATTAGTTATAGTGTAGATTGAATCTGTTGCTCCGCTTATGTCTACATCACTTTTACGCCACTGATACGTTGGAGCGGGATTACCTGTCGCAGTAACTGTAAAAGCAACAATCTTACCAACCATCACTGTTTGTGATTTGGGCTGAACAGTAATACTCGGCGCCAAATATTTTACTTCGGGAACTGTAGGTTTCGCATCCTTTGAACATCCATAAAAAAACAACCCTGTTAATACACCAGCAAATGTTAAAAACCGTACCATATTTGAATATCCTTGATTAAAACAAAACCATATCGTCAGCCAGTATAATAATATATTAAAATGGGGTGCTATTTTACATTCCTATCAATCTCTAAAAATAGTTTTTCCATATCAAACGGCTTTGACAAAAATCCTTTGGCACCCTGTTCTATCATCTTTTGAACTTTATCACCAGCTGAATAACCTGAACAAATAAGCACAGCAACTTCAGGTTTAATCTCTTTCAGCTTAAGAAAACAGTCATAGCCGTCCATAACCGGCATAAGCATATCAAGCAGAACAAGCCGTATTGAATCTTTGTGAATGCTGTAAAGCCGAACCGCCTCCTGCCCGTTAGATGCCGGAATCGGCTTATACCCCCGAAGCTCAAGGGAATCGATGAGCATCTCACGAACAGGATCTTCATCGTCCACAATTAATACAGTTGCTTCTTTTAGATTTGATGACAGTGGCGCTCTTTCTGAAGCTGTCTCCTTTACCGGCATAACAGCCTCGGAAACAGGCAGAAGTAATTTGAATGCAGTACCTTTGTTGGGTTCGCTGCTTACATCAATAGTCCCGCCAATACTTTGAATCGTCCCTAATGCACTTGATAGTCCTAAGCCCGTCCCTTTGTTAACAGCCTTAGTTGTAAAAAAGGGTTCAAAAATCTTTGTAATGTCATCATGACTTATGCCGGATCCTGTATCCTTAATTGTAATGTTTATCTTATTATCCGCTGCATCTGCCGTATATATTGAAAGAGTCCCTCCATTAGGCATAGCATCATAAGAATTAATCACTATATTCATAATAGCATTCTGAAGCTGTGAAGCATCGCCTCTTACATTATAACTTGATGCAAGGTATTCTTTCTTGATCATTACTCTTCTATCCATTGTGAACCCAAGGATGTTCGTAACATCATCAAGAATCCTGTGAATATCTATGTCATTTATAACAAATTGTCCTTTTCTTGCATATGCAAGAAGTTTTCCTGTTACATCTGAGCCACGTTTTGCAGTTTTAATTATATGTTCAGCGTATCGTGTAATTTCAGCATTTCCTCCTTTATTACACTCTCGAATCAGTTCACCAAAGCCCTGCATTGACGCCAGCATATTATTGAAATCATGGGCAACACCGCCTGCGAGAAGACCTATCGCCTCCATTTTCTGAAGCTGAGCCATCTGCTCTTTTGCTTTTACAAGACGGACCTGTGATCTTTGACGCATTGTTTCATAAAGGAAGGAAAGCATTGTCAAAAACAGATATACGCTGAAATAACGGACTATAAAACCTTTAGTATAAAACTGCGGTTGAATCGAAGCTGGTGAGATTGACAACGCAATAACTGCTAATGCAAAATGCACAGCAACTACAATTAGTCCTTTGCGTGTTCCTAAAATCACTATAGAAAAAATAGGGACGACGAGATTCCATAAATGTCCTGAACCGCTTTGCCCCCCTGTAACAAGAACAGGGATGCTGGCAAAGGTAAATGCTGCTGTCATTAGAAGGGCCGTTATAATAAAATTTTTTCTTATGTTCAGAAAATAGCCAGCGACAATAAAGACCAATGCAACTAGCAAAGCTAGTATTCCTACGCTAGAATCTCCCTTTATCACATCATAAACGCCTAAAAATGCAAGATGAACAAAGGCAATACCCAAAAAAACATTAGTGAGTCGAATCTTAAGCAACAATTCAGAATCTGTTTCGTTCCTAAAACCACTGGTTAAGAGGCTATGGAGGTATTTTTTCATATCTAAAAGATTGTATTATTCCACGACTTTAATCAAACCTGTTACCTGCACCATAGATTTTTTTATCTTTACTAGCTTATGTCATACCAACCAGACAATCCATTAATAGTCCAGAGTGACCGTTCAATACTGCTCGAAGTCAGCAACCCGAAATATGCTGAAGCGAGGGATGCTCTCTCCCCATTTGCAGAACTTGTTAAATCACCGGAGTACATACACTCCTACCGCATTACGCCTCTCTCACTGTGGAATGCCGCAGCTGCTGGCCATGCTCTTGAAGATATCATAGCTTCACTTGAGAAATTCGGCAAATATGATATCCCCGGCAATATTCGCTTTGAAATCGAGGACTACTATAAACGATATGGCAGACTAGTAATTGAGCCATCAGGTACACCGAATCAGCTGCTTCTTAAATCTGATTCCGAGAATCTGCTCACAGAACTCATATCACAAAAAGCAATCTCCTGCTTTGCAGAGGGTCGTACCGGACCGACTACTCTCCTCTTCCCGATAATGATGCGCGGAGTAATAAAGCAGGCGTTAATAAAAATCGGCTTTCCGGCAGAGGATTTGGCTGGATACACAGAAGGTGATCCATTCCCATTCAAATTGCGGGAAGTAACACTCATCGAAAAGAAACCTTTCGGACTGCGTGACTACCAGATAAATTCAGCAGCGGCCTTTTATGCAGCCGGCAGCAGGCGCGGCGGCAGCGGTGTTATAGTTCTACCTTGCGGTGCAGGTAAAACCATTGTCGGAATGGCGGCTATGCACTTTTCGCAGACTAAAACACTCATTCTCACAACAAATATTACAGCCGCGCACCAATGGAAACGGGAAATTCTGGATAAAACAGACATACCGGAAAATGAGATTGGTGAATATACCGGCGAAGAAAAACTTCTGCGCTCGATAACGATTGCAACCTATCAGATTGTCACATACAGAAAAAAGAAATCTGAGGAGTATCCCCATTTTGACATCTTCGGAAAGCTGAATTGGGGACTAATAGTATATGACGAAGTGCACCTACTCCCCGCTCCTGTTTTCCGGATAACGGCTATGATTCAGGCTAAACGAAGACTCGGACTTACTGCTACGCTAGTCAGAGAAGACAACCGAGAGGATGAGGTTTTCACGCTGATCGGCCCCAAAAAGTATGATGCCCCATGGAAGGATCTTGAAAAACAGGGCTGGATTGCAACAGCTGAATGTACTGAAATAAGAATCGACCTGCCGAACGAAATGAAATTGAGCTACGCTACCGCCGACAACAGAAAAAAAATCCGCATGGCTGCAGAGAACCCTAACAAACTTGACATTGTAGAGTATCTTTTCGAAATGCATAAAGACGATCTTGTTTTGGTTATAGGACAGTATCTCGACCAGATAGACAACATCGCTAAAGCATTCGGTCTGCCAGTTATAACAGGAGCTACACCGAACAGTGAACGTGATGAACTGTACGAGAAATTCCGCTCCGGCAAGATGAAAAGACTTATTGTGTCTAAAGTTGGCAATTTCGCTGTTGATTTACCTGACGCCAATGTAGCAATACAGGTTTCCGGAACATTCGGATCACGCCAAGAGGAAGCTCAGCGCCTGGGACGCATTCTTCGTCCGAAAAGCAATCAGTCTGTGGCAAAATTCTATTCGCTTGTCACACGTGATACAAGAGAGCAGGAATTTGCAATGAACCGTCAGCTTTTCCTGACCGAACAGGGCTACAACTATACAATAGTCAATGCTGAAAAATTCGTAAAATAAAGGTATATAAAATGATCATAAGAGTCACCCTTACCGCCCTTCTTCTGATTGGCGTTGTCTTCAGCGCAGATGATATTATTAAGCCGCGTGAACACATTCTTAAAAACGGCATGAAAATTATTCTGATAGAGGATAGAAACTCACCTCTTGTCGTCTGCCGTCTGTACTATAAAGTCGGTTCTGTAAATGAGACAATTGGCAAGAGCGGCATCTCCCACATGCTGGAACACATGATGTTCAAAGGGACAAAAAAGATCGGTGTGGCTGATACGCTGAAATCTGCAGCTCTCGAAAAGATAATCGACTCACTATACAGGAAATCAGACAGTCTTTTTGCAGCAGGAGACACTTCAGGATTTGCAAAAATTAAAACTTCTGCAAAAGCTGTTGCCGACAGCCAGCGTTCCTTTCACAAGAACAACGAACTTTGGAACCTGTATCAGAAAGAGGGGGGAACAGCTCTTAATGCCTGGACAGGTGACGACATGACAGCATACATTGTCACTCTTCCATCAAACAAACTAGAACTCTTTCTATGGCTTGAAAGTGACAGAATGGCAAATCCTGTTATGCGTGAATTTTACACTGAGCGTGATGTTGTAATCGAAGAGAGGCGTTTACGTTACGAGAATTCACCTTATGGCCGCTACTACGAAACTCTCTTTTCCACATTTTTTGAAGCACATCCATACAGGATACCGACCATAGGTTACATGTCTGACTTACAGCAACTTAAAAGAGATGACGCCTTCAACCATTTCAGAACATACTATGCCCCTAATAATTCCTTTCTTGTGCTGATAGGCGATTTCAAAAGTGATTCTGCTATTGCAGCAGTTGAACGCTACTTTTCACCTATTCCAAAGGGACCAACGCTTCCGCAGGTCGTAACAAAAGAACCGGAACAGATAGGAACAAAAAAGATTGAAGTTAAAAAGGACGCCTCTCCGGTTGTCTCCTTTGTTTACAAAGCGCCTCTTCTCGGAGATCCAGATATATACTCAATAGATTTGGCATCAAGCATTCTTTCCGGCAAATCCGGAAGATTATGGAGAACACTTGTTGACAAAAAAGGGCTCTGTTCTTCTGTTTCAGCAAGCTTTGGCCTGCAGCGCTACGCCTCATATTTCTTTATACAGGCGGAACTTACAGAAAACGCAAGCCATGATGAGGTGGAAAAAGTCATTCTTGAAGAGATCAAACTTCTCTCTGTAGCTCCTGTTTCAACTCGCGAACTTGAAAAGGTGAAGAACATTGCCGAATCTGACAACATTAACGGTCTGCGAAACAATGAAAATCTTGCAGATAAAATTGCCTGGGCGGAAAATACAGCCGACTCCTGGCGCTTTCTTAATGAGTACCTTGGCAAAATTCAATCTGTAACACCGGATGAACTTAAAAAGGCTGCTTCAAAATGGCTTACAGAAAAGAACCTCACAGAAGGACGTGTCATTAGGATTAAAGAGACTGGGAGCAGCAAATGAAAATGTATTTACTAATTCTCTTAACAGCATCAGCGTTATTAGCAGCATCGACTCCCTACGATCTTAAGTATAAAACGATTACATACAACCCACCCTCTCTTACTGCAGCCAGAGACACTCTCAAGAACGGCATAATTGCATTTATTGTACCGGACAACACGATTCCTGTTTTTGATATTAAGCTTCGCATTAGAGGCGGAGCAATGGCCGAAACTGAAGAGGAAAAGGGAATAGCATCCGCAGCATTCGCACTTCTCGCAGATGGCGGATATAGCGGTGTCAGTGCCGACTCCTTAAGTGAACTGATGGAATTTCATGCAATCTCCCTTACTTCCGGTGCGGGTACATCCGAAGCTGTAGTCACTGCCTCCTGCATATCAAAAAAGGCCGATACTGCTCTCTCTCATTTATACAAACTCATCCTTAATCCATCGTTTGATGAAAAGAAACTTGCTGTCATAAAGTCAAACTTTAAAGATGAAATTGCTTCAAGATACGATGCTCCCAAAACAACATTGAACATCCTTCAGGCTTATGCTCTTTATGGGCGAAACAGACACACTGAACTTATGTCAGATAAAGAGGTGGACAGTATTACGCAAAAGAGAATAATGAAATTCTTCAAGCGTATTCTGCGTCCTGAAAATATTATCATCGCTGTTTCCGGCCGTTTCGACCGAAACACCATGATTAAAAGACTTAACGAAACTTTTGGCTCCATTAAAAAGGGTGGCTCAAAAACAGAATACGCTGACCTGACTGTAAAAAGCATCCCCGGATTTCTCTTTATCGACCGGCCCTCTTTATCACAGTCTTCTGTTAAACTTGCCCTTACAACTGTAAAGCGGCCGCATCCCGATTATTACAGACTCACACTGATGAACTGGATTCTTGGAGGTGCGCCATTTACTTCCCGCATATCAAAAAAAGTCCGCGAAGAGGAGGGGCTAGCATATAGCGCCGGAAGCTCTGTAAGCGGCGAATACTTTTTCCCGGGTATCTTTTCCTGTTACCTGGAAACAAAAAGCGGTTCAACTGCCTACGCAATAAGCCTTGTTTATCAGGAGATAGATCAATTCCTAAAGAGCGGCGCAACTGATGAAGAGCTGGCAACTGCTAAGCAGAGCATTATCGATGCTTTCCCGGCATCATTTAAAACCGCGGCGCAGACTGCCTCTGCCTTTTCGCAGAACCAGTATAACGGAGATTCGGACGATCGCTACTCTACTTTCAGAGAAAAGATCAATGCCATAACAAAAGATCAAATTCTTGAAACAGCAAAAAAATATCTGAAGAAAGATCAGATGACCCTGACTGTTGTCGGCAACTACAGCGAATGCATGAAGGGAGATCCTTCTAAAAAAGCTGCACTCTCTGATTTCGGAACTGCGAAAATGGTTACTGAAAAAGAACTTACAAAAATGCTTGGAGGCGGCGAAAAATGAATCTGTATCCACTAAAGTTTGAAGACAACTTCAAAGATAAAATCTGGGGCGGAGATTCACTTGGAACTATCTTAGGCAGAAAGGTTGCCAAAGGGGCAAAGGTCGGCGAATCATGGGAACTTTCCGAACACGAATCCGGCCCCTCCGTTATTTCAAACGGCCACCTGAAAGGAAGAACTCTTTCATCCGTTGTAGCTGAATATCCTTCTGCTGTGCTTGGCGAGGTCGTTGCCGCTCGCCACAAAAACCTTCCTCTTCTTTTTAAATTTATTGACGCAAATGATAAGCTGAGTATTCAGGTTCATCCCGATGATAAATATGCCGCTCTCCACGAAAACAGCCTCGGAAAAACTGAGGCCTGGTATGTGGTGCATGCCGAAAAAGGGGCGAAACTGATATCCGGCCTTGCCAAACCTCTTACCAGAACTGAGGTTGAAGCGGGCATAAAAAACAGTTCTCTGGAAAAACTCTTACAGGAATTTGAAGTAAAGTCAGGAGATTGCTTCTTTGTTCCGGCAGGAACTGTTCATGCTATTGAATCAGGTCTCATAATTTACGAAGTGCAGGAGGTTTCCGATATAACCTATCGTCTGTACGACTGGGGTAGAGTTGACGATCAGGGTAAGCCACGCGACCTACATATCGAAAAGTCGCTGAAGGTCATGGATTTCAATGATACGGAGAATCATAAGACCGAACCGGTTGTAATTACTGAATCATGGGGAAGACGTGAAATTATAACTGCATGTGAATATTTCATCCTCTACAAACATTCAATAACCGGTGTCAATACTATAAATACATCAGGAAAATTCAAAGTAATAACACCCTTGTATGGAACGGTTACGATTGAATATACTGATGGTAGCGAGACTTTGAAACAGGGTGAGACTGCGTTGCTGCCGGCATCACTTCCGCAGTATCGTCTTAAGCCTTTCGAAGGACGCGCAGAAGTACTTGTAACTGACATACCTGTCGGCAAAGATGAACTTATTTCAGAACTTACTGCTCTCGGAGTAACCCTTGAGCAGATGAAAAAACTGGGAGGCCTTTTATGAGCGAACGGATTCACATTTCAACTGAAGACTGCGGCAGTTTTCTTCTTATGAACCTTGAAGGTGAACTTTCAGAAAGAACAACACCTACTTTCAAAAAGATGTTGGCAGAGGAGGTTCAGGATCACGGTCATAGCCATGTAGTCCTTGATTTCGCCAAGTGTTCTTATGTCAACAGCACCGGTCTCGGTGTCCTTCATCAGTACGGCAAAAAGCTGATGAATTTAGGCGGTAGACTCGGCGCAGTCAATCTGAACGAATCTGTCAGAGATGTAATAGACACCGTGAGTGACGACACAGGACTTATTCGGGAATACAAAAATCTGGACGAAGCAGCAGACGATCTTGCAGGAGAATAAGGAAACAATTAATGGCAAAAGTATTTATTGATGGACAGGAAGGAACAACCGGACTCCAAATACACGACCGGCTCAAAGACAGAACAGATATTGAACTGATTGAAATAGATCCTGAGCTTCGCAAAGATCCGAACGAGCGCAGAAAACTGCTCAACATGGCCGATCTTGTGATACTCTGTCTGCCAGATGAGGCAGCCCGTGAAGCTATCTCAATGGTTGAGAAATCGAATATCAAGGTCATTGATGCCAGCACCGCTCATAGAACGAGTCCTGGGTGGGTATACGGCCTGCCTGAAGCGACCCACTCACAAAGAGAGGCAATTAAGCATGCCCGTTTTGTAGCTAATCCAGGCTGCTATCCAACAGGTTTTGTGCTGCTTGTCAGACCATTGATAGAGAAAGTGGTTCTCGATCCAGCTTCAAAAATCAGCTGCAATGCATTGTCCGGTTACAGCGGTGCAGGTAAAAAACTTATAGCCGTTTACGAAGCACCTGACCGAGCCGCAGATTTACTGGCGCCAAGACCATACGCTCTCTCGCTCAAACATAAGCATGTTCCTGAAATGCGGGCTATGGCACTTTTGCATTCAGCACCGCTGTTCACTCCTACAGTTTGCCCATTTTACAAAGGAATGGTTGTCACCGTTCCTCTTTTCCTTTCGTCACTCAAAGGCACGCATACTGTTTCAACAGTACATGATACTCTTAAGAAATTCTATGCAAATGAAACTTTTGTAAAAGTTATGCCACTTGACAGCGATAAGGAATTTGAAGGCGGTTTCCTGAATCCAACCTCATGCAACGACACAAACCGCTGTGAACTTTTTGTCTTCGGAAATAACGAACAGATCATACTTACTGCAAGACTTGACAACCTAGGCAAGGGAGCATCAGGCGCCGCAGTTCAGAACATGAATATTATGCTGGGTCTTCCTGAAGACAGCGGACTGTCTATCTGAGCATGTCTTAGAACGAAAGCTGCATTTTGAAATCGAACAGCGAATTCACCGGTAAAGCTGAAAGGCTTCTTGCTCTAGTTGAGGCTCTGATTTCTTCCAAAAATGCATTGTCTGCCTCGGACATTGCAGAAAATTTCGGAATAACTGCAAGAAGCGCTGAACGATATCTTGACATATTACGCACAAAATTTTCCTTTCCAATTGAAGAGGAGCGTTCCGGCAAAAGGGTGGCATACCGTCTCAATCTTGCCGCATTGACTTTCGGCACTTCCCCCCTCTCTGAAGAGGAATCTGATGCACTTTATATGGCCTCAGAGCTTACAAAACTTCTGCCTGGAACCCATTTTGCACAGGGTATGGATCTGCTTCTTGCCAGAATGGAACCGACTATCCCAAAGGAATTCAGAACCGCCCTCGCTGCAGGAATAAGAGTGCACCCCGGCCCGGTCACAGATTTAGCTGACTGGAAGGATACTATTGCGGTTCTCACAAAGGCTATCAGAAACGATAAGAAAGTGAAACTGGTATACACTTCCCGCAGCGGAGGTGAAAAGATCAAACAGTACACCATAAATCCATACACACTCTTTTTTCATCCTGACGGACTCTATATTGCAGGAAAAAAAGATGGGGAAAACGGAGTACGGGTGTGGGCAGTTCACAGAATCAGCTCTGCAATATTACAGAACGCTCCAATTGAAAGGGATCCTGATTTCAATTTTGAAGATCGCTTCTCTCTCAGTCTGGGTGCATTTCAAGGCGGCGCAGGCGTTGAGGTCATTTTACGAATCAGCGGTAATGCCTTTAAAGCCTTTCGTGTAATGCGGCTGCCTCCGGTTACAAAGAAGGTTTATCCCTCAAAAGGAGTAATGGAACTGACATTCAAAGTTACCGGCCTTGAGGAGCTAAAAAGGCTTATTCTCTCCTATCCGGATGAGGTTGAAGTGCTCTCTCCCCTATCTTTCCGGAAAGAGATCGTGGACAACCTGAAAGCTGCGTTACGAAAATACGGCTAAACTTCCTGTACGGCCGTTAAATAGTCTATCTTTAAATTATTATGAATAATGACAGCGGAATCAGATCATTATTTTCAACATTGATCGGCAGTAAAAAAGAGCAGAGTACGCCGGCAGTAAACGAGCAGCCGGTGCAATGTCTGCGTTATGGTGTTGACTTTTTTACAGAGTGCAACGAACCCTTCTTTTTCATGCGCGAAACCTTCCTAGAATGCAACTCAGCGTGCGCATCTCTATTCGGTGCAAAAACCGATTACATGCAGGGGCGATCTCTGGTAGAATTTTCACCGCCGAATCAGCCTGATGGAACACCTTCGAGCATGAAAGCTGCTGCTATCATAAATTCGGCGCTTGAAGGAAAAAAACAATCATTTTTCTGGCGATTTACGAAACTGGATGGAACTCTGTTCGATGCTGAAATGACCATCTCACTAATGAAGAATAGTGAGGGCAGTGTTCTCTTCGGAAGCATGCGCGACATAACAGAAAAACTGAGATCTGATCAGCAGCTTTCTGCCGCGAAGGAACGCCTCTCAGTGACGCTTAAGAGCATAAGCGAAGGGGTAATAACAACAGATCTATATGGTCAGACAGAGCTGATAAATCCTGCAGCACTTGACATAATCGGCATGGAACTAAAACATCTTGTTGGCCGGCACATTACTGAGGTACTGGTTTTAAAACCGGATTTTGCCCCGCTTCTTGTTACCGATCCTGCCGGAGAGGCTATGAGAATAGGCCGTCCTTTCTTTTCTCCTTACTCAGCACTTGTCACCAATTCCAAGAATGAACATCGGCCGGTACGCTATGGTGCAGCACCTATGCTTGATAGGAATGGCCGCATTGTCGGCGCTGTAGTTGCTCTTCGCGATGTCAGTGAAACCGAAAGGATGGAAAAGGCTCTCCTGAACACTCAACGTCTTGAGTCTCTCGGAGTGCTTGCAGGAGGTATTGCTCACGACTTCAACAACCTGCTTGCCGGTCTATTCGGCTACGTCGAAATGGGACAACGCCATCTTCAGGCAGGACGGCTCGACAAAGCTGACAACTGCCTTACCAATGCCTTAAGCGTATTCGACAAGGCAAGGAGCCTTACACAGCAGCTGCTCACATTTTCCAAAGGCGGCGAACCCGTTAAAAAGGTCTTTTCAATTAAAACTCTGCTCAACACCTCAATTCCTTTTGCATCATCAGGAGGAATTCTCCGCATAGAAAGCTTCATTTCACCTAACCTGCCGGATATAGAAGCGGACGAAGGTCAAATTGGACAGATAATTGACAATATCATAATAAATGCAAAACAGGCGATGCCGAATGGCGGTATCCTAAAGGTCTCTGCGACAAATGTAAAAAATGGAAAACCTCCTTCCATAAAAGCTGATTCATGCATACTGCTTGAATTTGAAGATAATGGACCAGGAATTCCTAAAGAGATTCTCGGAAAACTCTTTGACCCTTTCTTCACAACCAAACCAACAGGTAGCGGTCTTGGTTTGTCAACTGTTTTTTCCATAGTCAGAAAACATGGCGGTCTCATAGAGGCTGGAAATGGCCCATCAGGCGGGGCTGTATTCAAAGTATGGCTTCCTGCAACCAGCAGCGCTCCACTGTTAAACAAAACTGTTGAAAGTACTGGCCACTCTAAATTTAATGGCAGAGCTCTTTTAATGGACGATGACCCTCTTATCCGCGAAACACTGAGCGATGCCTTAAGTAATGCAGGAATTGACTGTATTGCTGTCGAAGATAGCGATTCAGCAATATCGGCCTACGTAAAAGCGCTTGAAACGGATGAAAAATTCTGCTTCGTTATTCTCGATCTATCAATACCTGGCGGACTTGGCGGAAAAGAGACGCTTAAAAAGCTTCTTGCAATAGACCGGAATATAAATGCCGTTGCAACAAGCGGCTATGCTGAAGATCCCATACTCGCCAAACCGCTCCTTTACGGGTTTAAGGCAGCGCTTCCTAAACCAAGCACAAACGCAGAGATTGCCTCAATGGCCTCTATGTTCTGTACACCGTCCGACAGAGAAAGCCGATGATCAGATATATACATACGATATTGATTAGCGCTCTTTTCCTTTTCGGATGTAAACAGCAGACTGTTCAGCAGAAAAAGTTCAGCGAGGCTTTCTTTGCGATGGATACAAGAGTAGAAATATCTGCATATACTGCAGACGAAGACAGATTCAGAAAAGCAGTTGAAGAAATATATTCTGAATGCACCAGAATAGAAGAGCTTTTCAGCACTACAACAAAGTCAAGCTATATATCTGAACTGAATAACCGCAAAACACCCTACAAGGCATATCTTCCACCTGAAGCGATGAAACTTCTGACAACTGCTATTGCATATTCAGAAGAGACAAAGGGCTTATTTGACGTTACCATTGCACCTGTAAAATGGCTTTGGGGGCTTGGCACCGGGCAAACTCCTGCGTACCCTGATAGCAACGCACTCGCAGCAAAACTTAAATGTGTCGGTTGGAAAAAAATATCAATTCAAGGGGACACCGTCTTTTTCACCGACTCTTCAGCCGCTCTCGATCTTGGAGGTATTGCGAAAGGATATTCACTCACCAAATTCAAAGAAATAATGTTGAAAAACGGTATTAACTCTTTTCTTGTAAATGCCGGCGGTGATGTACTCCTGGGAGATCCAAAACCGGATGGTCAACCCTGGAGGATTGGTATCAAACATCCGCGTGGCGGTGAAAAGGAAATAATGGTTATTCCTGCTTCCAACACATGTATTATTTCCTCCGGTGACTATGAAAGGTTTTTCTTCCACAAAGGCGAAAGATATCATCACATTTTTAATCCGTTTACCGGTATGCCGACTAGGGGAATCATTAGTTCGACTGTTGTCGCTTCCGATCCTGTTCGGGCTGTCATATACTCTAAGGTCATGATGCTTAAGGGAGTGTTTAAATTAGATAATCTTCCCGACGGCATTGAAAGAGCAGTACTTATTGACGAATCACTGAATATCTCGGAGCGCAGCATAAATGACAAACAATAAACTCCGTATAATTTTTATGGGAACGCCTGAGTTTGCAGTTCCATCACTCGAAGCAATCGTCCGAAACGGACACTCTGTTGCAGCAGTGGTCACACGACCCGATGCGCCTAAAGGGCGTGGATTAACGCTAACTAAGAGCCCTGTAAAAACAAAGGCGGAAGAGCTTTCCATTAAGGTCATAGATGCCGACAATATGAAAGATCCACTCTTTGCCGCCGCTCTTAAAGAGCTTCAACCGGATCTCTTTGCTGTTGTGGCATTCAGAATTCTTCCGAACGATGTACTCTCAATCCCGCGGCTTGGTTCCTATAATGTCCATCCTTCACTCCTGCCGCTATACAGAGGGGCCGCGCCTATTCAGTGGGCCATAGCCAACGGCGACAAAGAAACCGGCGTATCAATATTCAGGCTGAACAGCGTTATCGACGGCGGAGACATTATTAAACAGGAAAGGTTCGCAATCGGCGATACTGAAACCGCAGGTGAACTCTCACGCCGCCTCTCAATTGAAGGTGCAGACCTGCTCGTTTCTGCAATAAATGATATTGCTGAAGGAAGAGCCGCGACTGCAGTTCAGAACAGCACACTTGCAACTCCGGCACCAAAATTAAAAAAAGAGGACGGGCTGATTAATTTTGCTTCAGACTCTTTATCAATATTGAACCGGCTTCGCGGATTTAATCCCGCACCTGGTTCATATACATTCTTCTCCGGTAAAAGGGTAAATGTTATCACTGCAGATCACATCGACACCAAAGGAAACCCCGGAGAGGTGCTCAATGTAAACGCAGACGGCATAACCGTTGCAGCTGGTAAAGGCGCCATTATTATAAAGACAGTAAAGCCGGAAGGAAGGGGAATTATGGCTGCGCGAGACTATGCAAACGGCAATAAAATAACAAAGGGGGTTCGCTTTGGCAGTTAAACCTATCCTATTGCTTGTAACATTTTTCCTTATCGCAGGCTGCAAACCTTCAGCTACTGTTGAAACACATATTGTAAAGATTCTGCCTGAAAGCTACTCCTTCATGTCAAAGAATACGAAGCTGCTTGTTCTACCCGTTCTGACAAGGGAAGTTAAAGCACTTGACGGTGAATGCAAGTCATCACAGGAGATTGAAAAAAACCTTGCTGAACTTTTCCCAAAGCTGGGAATTATCCCTTTTGAAGATATATGCCTCTTTTCTTCGGGAGAGAGCTCTATGAGTTCATTAATCAACATTGCTAACGGATATTTTATAAATGGAACTGTTGATTCAGGTGCTGCACATAGTGTTGCTGAAGGAAGTCCTGAAAACAACCCATCCCACCTTCTTTTATTCAAGGTTGAGAAGAATAATGCATGGAAGGATCTCAAAGGACGGGCAAACAAAAGCATGATAATACGAGGCTCTTTATATGAACTTTCATCATCCAAAATTATTTTTGAATTCATGTCCGCAGGTAAAAGTACTGAAAAAGGCAACATCCAGGCTGTTGATCCTCAAAAAATAGCGGAACTCCTTGTCACAGAAAGCATTAAGCTGCTCCCATATGATCCTGCAAAAGCGTTCAAAGAGCCAAGTTCACCGGATTTTTAAGCCATGATTGAACGAACTGAAAGGTCGGTTAAACTTGGATTGGACAGAAACCCGGAAACGGTAGTTGATGACATTGAGAGGCTTACCGCTGAAATGCATAAAGAGGGTTGGTTTTTCCTTCGTTCATATACCGACCCCGACTTGCGTGAAGTTTTACTCTTTTTTGAAAGAGAGATTAACATAAGCTAAACTCAATATTTATATTGTGTTAGTAGGACTTTACCGATTATTAACTGGTTAAGGAGTGGACATTGGAGTGGATTGACATCACAATATTAGCGATATGTGCGGTACTGCTCATTGTGTCGTTCGTCCTGAATTTTGTGGCCTCATCGCGCCTTTCAAAACTCACCGCTACATTGAACGATATTGAATCCAAGATGGATATTGGAGCCCAGCAGCATCAGCACCAGACAGTACAGCACTCTGAAAAACAGAATGATTCGCGTGAAATAAAGAGTACCGGCAAGGAAACCACCTATATTTCGCCGAACGATTCCTCTGCCGATTCTAAAGTAATCCGCTACAGACCACCCGGTTCTTCTGCAGAGGGTTCTGGAATCTACCCAAATCCCCGACCTGCCATGAGCAAATCAGGGATAAAGATCGAAGCAGAACCGCCCAAAGAGGCTGAGCCAAAACCTCAGGTTCAGCATTTTCCCGAAGAGAAGCCAGCATCACCTGTGACTGAAAGCGTAGAAGAGGATGATGTCATGGATGTCGTCACCTTTGAACAACAATCAGATGCACCGCGGACACAATCAAACGATGCTGAAGACGAGCAACTGATAAACCCCTTTATCATGAAAGAACAGAAAATTGACTTTGAGGCTATTGAACAAACCGTAAAAAAGGTCAAAAAAGGGGGCTCGCTTAAACTCAACATGGCCGATGTGCCAATGATGATAGAAAGTGAACGTATAGCCTTTAAGAAGGTTATTATTCCCGCTATAGAATCTGGTATTATTGTTATACTGCTTAATGCAGATGCCGAACTTAAAACCATGCTGAATCAGGACGTGTCCGGATTGACATATGCATAATAGCCAATGATCCGACTTTTAAAAAGCATAGGTATCCCTCTCGTTGCACTTACAGGAGCATTTCTTCTCTGGTTTTACTCCACTCTGAACAGACGCTACGAAGAAACAGTTGAACTTCCAATTAAGCTTGTAGACCTCGATCAATCCCTGCGCCCGGTAAAACCAATTCCCGAAACGGCCAGAATACTTGTATCCGGAACAGGCCGCCAGCTCCTTGCACTCAAAGTCAAGGGTACTGAACTTCTTGTTTCCGCATCACAATCTAAAAGGGGATCAAACCTGATTCGGCTCACCGGACAAAATGCTGAACTAAGCGGCTCTCCCGGAGTAAAAGCGGTTCTTGTAAAAGATCCGCTGTATATTACACTCGATCTGGATGCTGTTGTCAGCAAAAAGGTTCGTGTCATTCCAGACATCAAAACCTCTCTAAGCAGTAACACTGCAATAACAGGAAGCCCCATCTGCGAGCCCTCGATGGTCGAGATCACAGGTCCAAGACAAAACCTGGCACTGATTGACAGCGTAACAACAAGATATCTTCACATAAAAAATGTTGTGTCAGACACAGCCATACCGGTCTTCATCCGTCTACCGGATCTCCATTCAATTACAGTTGAACCTCAGACTGTTAAGGTACGAATCTCTGCCGAAGCCCTTACGCAGAAAGAGATTAAAGATATTCCGGTACGGCTTATAGATGTCCCTCATGGCGTACTGGCAGTCATTGATGCCCATGTAGCCTCTCTTCAGATTGCCGGTCCGAAAAGCGCAGTTGACGCAATACGCAAAGAGCAAATCAATATTTTTGTTCCGTACAGCAGGTTCGAACTGGAAGGCAGCGACGAAGCGGAACTTCTGGTATCAGTTGTTGGTGATGTTCAGTGGTCAAATCTCCAGCCCAAAAGTGTGAAACTTATTAAAAAATGATAATACTTGGAATTGAGAGCTCCTGCGATGAGACCTCTGCAGGAGTAATTAAGGATGACCTGACCGTTCTGTCAAACAGAATCTACAGCCAGAAAGACCACGAAAAATTCGGCGGTGTAGTACCGGAAATTGCAGCACGTGAACATATTAAAAAAATTGACACTGTGGTAGCATCTGCCCTTGAAGAAACAGGTGTAAAAGCAGAAGAGATTGGTCTTGTTGCAGCAACAAACTCACCCGGATTAATAGGGGCTCTGCTTGTAGGATTATCTTTTGCAAAAGGCTTTGCATACAAATACAATGTTCCATTTGTAACAGTAAATCATATGGACGCCCATGTCAGAGCAAATCATCTTGCCTTTCCGGAACTGGAACCGCCATATACAGTTCTAGTTGTTTCCGGCGGACACACATTCATTCTTAACTGTGATCATAACAACAGATATGAACTTCTTGGCAACACACTTGATGATGCTGCAGGAGAAGCGATTGACAAAGGCGGTAAAGTTTTGGGAATCGGTTATCCGGCAGGACGGGAACTTGAAAGACTATCCAAACTGGGAAACGCATCTGCCTTCAACTTTCCAAGAGCGCTTCCCGAAAAAGTAAATCTGAACTTCAGCTTCTCCGGCCTTAAAACCGCACTTAAAAACCAGCTAAAGAAAATGGCCCCACAAGAGATTACAGAGAAACTTAATGACATTGCAGCATCATATCAGGAGGCTATTATGGATCAGCTATCCATTAAGGCGCTCAATGCAATGAAGATGACCGGCTCCAACAAACTTCTTTTAGCTGGAGGGGTCGCCTGCAATGGAAGACTCCGGGAAAAAATTCAGAATGGCATGAAGGGTGAAAACAAATTATATTTCCCTCCTTTGTCTCTCTGCACCGATAATGGTGCTATGATCGCAGCCGCCGGTCTATTGAAATACAAGCGGCTCGGAGCTGACCCGTTGACCGCGGGCGCCTCTGCAGTCTTTAACCTCACGGAGGTCAACTATGGGTCGTAAAGTAGCCATCATGGGCGCAACAGGCGCCGTAGGAACAGAACTGCTCGCTCTTCTTGAAGAGCGTAAATTCCCCATTGCGGAGCTTAAATGCCTTGCATCTGCCCGCTCTGCAGGTAAAACAGTAAAATTCAAAGGCACTGATATTAAAATTGAAGAGCTTAAACATGACTCCTTCAAGGGTATGGATCTTGTTCTTGCAAGCGCCGGCGGAAGCATCTCTAAAGAGTTTGCTCCAAGCGCTGTAAAAGCTGGTGCTGTTGTTGTTGACAATACTTCATTCTTCAGAATGGATCCGGAAGTTCCTCTTGTTGTTCCGGAAGTAAACCCTGAAGACATCAAAAAGCACAAGGGCATTATCGCTAACCCTAACTGCTCAACAATCATCATGAATCTTCCTGTTTTCCCTCTTCATAAAAGATGGAAGGTAAAGAGAGCAGTAATCTGCACCTATCAGGCAAGCAGTGGTGCAGGTGCCCGCGCAATGGAAGAGCTCATGCTCGAAACACGCGCTGTTCTTGACGGCAAGTCTTTCACAAGAACTGTCATTCCTCAGCCATATGCATTCAACCTTTTCCCGCATAACAGCAAGATGGGTCCGGACGGCTATTGCGAAGAGGAAGTCAAGATGCTCAAAGAGACCAGAAAAATCTTCCACGAAGATTCTTTCTGCCTTACAGCAACCTGCGTACGCGTTCCAATCTTACGCGCTCACAGCGAAGCGATCAATCTTGAGTTTGAAAATACTCCTGATATTGAAGAAGCATATGAAATTCTGCGCAAGGCTCCTGGTGTTCAGGTTCTTGAAGATAGAGCAGCCAACCGCTGGCCAATGCCGCTTGATGCTTCTGGAAAAGATCCTGTTCTTGTAGGTCGCTTACGCAAAGATCAGTCCAGAGCAAATTCCATCGACCTCTGGTGCGTTGGAGATCAGATTAGAAAAGGCGCTGCTCTTAACGCTATTCAGATTGCTGAATTGCTGTAAGAAAAGGCTGATTGCAAGTTTTATATCTGCAGGGGGGCGCCTATGTGCGCCCCCCTTTCTATTTCCCGCCTTCTTCGTCAATGTTGTATCATACAGCATAAACTGTATATTTTGTAAATATGATACCTAAATTTGAACTGACACCAGCAGAAGCATATCAGGTTGCCAGATACAAACAAATGTCCTATAGCGAAAAATATCACATGATGATGTCGCTCAGGGAATTTGCAGTTAAAGTCAAAGGTGCCGGTTTACGAATGCAGCACCCCGAATGGTCTGAACATGAAATAAAAGAACGGGTGAAGGAAATATTCCTAAATGCAACCACCTGACTTTATTAAAACATTTGTTATCCCGATAGAAAATACCGGTGTTGACTATTTTATTACCGGGTCTGTTGCAACAATGTTCTATGGAGAACCCAGACTTACGCATGACATTGACATTGTAATTGCACTGAACCAACAACAAATCAATCTCTTGGGAAATGCTTTCCCTTTGGATTCCTATTATTTTCCACCGGATGACGTAGTTAAGAATGAAATTCTAAGAGCTGGAAAAGGGCAATTCAACCTCATACACCACGATTCTGGTCTGAAAGCTGATCTCTTTATATTCAAGAATGATCATCTACATAGATGGGCAATGAAAAACCGTTTACGCATTACTGTCGATGACACATTACTTTGGGTTTCCCCGCCAGAGTATGTAATTATAAAGAAACTACTTTACTACAAAGAGGGCGGTTCCGACAAACACATCCGCGATATCAGAGGTCTCTTAAAACAGCGTAGCGAAACGATTAATCACCAATGGTTACAAGAACAGATTGAAACTTTTTCGTTACACTCTGAATGGGAACGATGTACCACCACTGATTCAAACTACTGATATGCCCATCCTGAAATTGTCCGTATAGCATATATTTTCTGTTAGCGGATTTAGGCAAATTTAAGACCACAATCCGCTAATTGAATGCAATATGTTTAATTAGCGGATTTTGTGTTTTAAACTTAATAATCCGCTAACGAATTTTTATCTGATGATATAGCACAGGTAATTTGCTGTTAAAGTCAAACGTGCCAGTTTATGGATGTAGCACCCCGAATGGTCTGAACATGAAACAAGTCAGGGCGCCAAGGTAATATTTCTAAATGCAATAACTTAACTTTAACAGAGAACAACGCATTATAGGTTCAATCTATATTTCTAACACCTTCTGGTACCGCTGATGATACGCCTATTATGATAACGGTATCGCCGTTATGTTCTCGTATGGAATAGAATCGTTTACCAAAGATGTGTAGTTGACCGTAGAAACCACAGAACACTCCTTGATCATTAATCATTTTGTGAATATGTAACGTGCCATTCTCCCTTTTGTCAGATACCATTTCATTTGTTAACGTATCATGATATACTTTGCCGTGCCATGAAGTGCGCTCTTCCGCCAATTCCGTAGAATCGATTATCACGCTATAATTCTCTAAGCCTGGAAGATTGAAGATATATTCACCTTTAGAAGATTGGTCGAGTAAGTATTTCACGACATGTACATCAAGCACATCTCTGGAAGCTTTGGCTTGTTTGTATTTTTTCAGTAATTGTGGAGATAACGAATCAGGATCAATACTGGCAAATATTTTTGAAGGTGGTTTTTTATTTTGGTGAAGAAATAAAACATGCTGGCAATTAACCAGCAAACAAATAATAGCACCCATCAATGCAGTGTTAAGCAATTTTAGCATGAGATTAATATATTAAAATCATCCTTATAACTTATCGTACTAAGAACAATTTGTGCGCCCCCTTTCTATTTCCCGCCTTCTTCGTCATTTTTGAGAAGACTAAATCATTTTGAACGCGATTCAGAACAAAGAGAATAGACCGCAATTTTGCTAAATCTTAAGCGTATAATTTGGCGAAAATTGTTCAATTTAAGCATTTTTAATACTACCTCTACTTTTACATGCAAAACCATTGATTATCTTATAAAATGATTATATCTTTACCATACCTTAAGTGATCTCATTGAACCAACGAAAGGACACATTTATGAAAAGGATGCTAATTATTGCATTTCTGCTATCCGCATCGACCATTTTTGCAGTAACACATGTTTGGGTTACTTATCCAAACGGCGGAGAAACTTTCAGGGTTGGTGATACAATAACAGTAAAATGGGATAGCGACACCTCTGTACACGAAAATTATATAAGAATTACACTAGATGGCGGCACAAATGTCTTTAATATTTGCGGTCAGCATCAACTAATTAGAGAGGGGTATCAGGGGACATGGGGCGAATTCAAGTGGGTTATACCAGCATATCAAGTAATTTCAATTGAGGATAACTCACCAGAAGGTTCTCACGACTCTATTGTTACGTTTGTTTCAAATAAGTGTTTAATTAAAATAGACAACCCATATAACAACGACCAAGCTGGTGATTCTTATGACTATTCAAACGCTACATTTACAATTCTGCCAAGTCTTGGGAACGTAAAAGCAACAAGCAGAGAATCTGCAAAAACATTCTTTGGTAGTGATAGTTCCAAGCTGATTTTCAAAAGCTCTTTTGATAACTATCTCTACTTTGTTAACTTCAGCGATGTCACCCCAGAACCATTTAAACTTCTTGCTACAAAAGGGGCTGTTCTCCCATCAGTTTCGCCTGACGGCAACTGGCTCACATACGCAACAGGCGTCGCCGGTGACGATGCGTCTGGACCTAGCAAAGCGTGGATTCTTCGTCTTGATGGCAATATCGAAAATACACCTGTACTTATAGATTCGCCAGCACACGAACCACGATTTTTCGAAGATGCCACCGGTCTGTATGTGACTTACTCAACTAAAGGTGGTCCCAATGTTTACGACTCAACATCTGCCAAGACAAAGAAGAGAAAAGTAGTAAATGGTAACCCTGTTGATTCGGCTAGAACACTAGTAACAAATGCTGGTTATGTCGGAGGCCTCTCTAAGGATGGAAATTACCTGGCTTCTGGCACACTTAGAGCTTGGATGATGAATCTGACAAGCAAAGTAAAAACGCAGTTACACAAACTAACAGTCACCAGAGCGGGAACTGTCGATTCAGTAATCACTCCACAAATATGTAACACCTCTATATCACAGAGTGTGCGTTACCCGGACCATATGATGTATCGTGATATAGGGTTTACAACCAGCGGTTATACACACCCGATTATTGGTCCAACCTGGGAGGCCGATAAGTTCATTTTTATTTCCAGTAGTGATAATAAATTAAAGAGGGTTTACCGCATCCCTCTAACAAAAGCAAGCAATCCTGTTGGCGGTCTTGTAAATACAGTGCAATGGGACGACATGGAATGGTCAACACATCCATACTTTGGTGTTTCTGGCCTATTTCTTAGAAGATGTTATGCAAGCTGCATTACATCAGGAGAACAAACCAGCAGACATGAAAGAATCTACGGAATCAACCTCAAGGATTCTGTATATCTTCAGCTTGTTGGCATCACCGACACTGCTAAGACTTCATCTCTCGACCTCGTATGGCCAACTTTGTGGGTAAAGAAAGCTTCAACTCTGGCGGAAACTACCTGGCTAGAAAAAGTAATTCCTGTTGAAGAATATAACGGAAAAACCACTGAATCAATCAGGTTCATTTCTGCTATGCAGACAATACAGTCTCCAATAGCAATTAAGACAGTATCACTATTTGATATAAGCGGTCGTGTAGTTATCAAGTCAAATGTAAACAGTGTTCTTCGATATACATTCAACAGAGACTTAACAAAAACTCTTGCCGGTGGTAATTACATAGTAAGAGTTGAAACTGTTGATGGTAAAATGGCATCAATGCCTTGGACAATTGTAAAATAAGAGGAGTTTAAATGAAAAAATTTTTAGTAGCATTCATAAGTACAGCACTACTTTTGACAACAACAAATTGCAAAGATGAGGGTGGCGGAATTACTCCTCCTGTCGAAACAAAAAGGTACCTTTCCAAAGGAACGAAGCATTTTCCTGGTGAAAAAGTCTGGATTAAATGCACTGGCAACGTTGCTGCATCAAATGCAACTGTTAGCATGACATTTAACACAGAAGGTGACCCCGATTGGTATCCTCTCACAGTGATAGAACGGGGTAGTGATGAAATTTCTTTTAATATAAAGAATAATCGATCATATTCCATAACCACATTTGCAAAGTTTGTTTTATCAAATGGTACAGCAACGGATACGATTAATGACATAAAAATTCAAAGAATAATTATTACATATCCAAGCGAGAATGACACATTTAAAGTCAGGACCCCTATCACAATAAAGTGGAGATATTATAATGATTTTGATGCACTTAATGTTGCGTTATCACCAGATGAAGGTACTTCATGGAATTTTCTGACTGGAAACTTAAATCCTGCGATAGATGGCAGTTCATTCAAATGGACTGTTCTTGACACCGCAATTACGGCTCCAATTATATGTCATTTAATGGTTACAAAATATAGCGATAATGATGGCTCAGACATTATCCCAATTGTTATTAAACCATAAAAAATCTTAAAACACACAATAAACACCCTGAACTTTCAGTTTGGGGTGTTTTGTTTTTCACCAACGACTTACTCTCAAAAGGTTTTCGCTGCCGCCATGTTCCTTTTTATGATTGATAGTAGCATATTCACCGTTTAGCTGATTACCCTGT
>JAEUSG010000599.1 GCA_016788315.1 Fibrobacterota bacterium
GCCGGAAATCCTTCTGAATTCCATGAAACTGAATTTGCATTGTCATTTCCAGTAAAGACAACCTTGCCTGCTATATCATAAATCTTAACAGTTACCGGCATTCCCTCTGCATTCGAATAGGAGAAAAATATTCTATTGCCTGAACTAGCCGGATTTGGTCCAGCCTTAAAAGAGGCTGCCACTTTACGAACCTTCTCTGAAGATGTGCCAGTAGATGCTTTAAGTCTGTAAATCCACAACCCCTGCGGCTGATCCGGAGATGCAGGAGAATACCCGCTGCCGGCGCCACCAAGACTAACTAAACAGTTATACTTTTTGCAGTAATCCCAGCCAGCTTTGTATTTATGTGTAGGCCATGGTTTTGAAACAGAATCTGTAATATTAGTCCAGCTGTTTGAATCATAATCATACTGCCACAAACCGCAATTAGTGTGTCCTCCAAAATAGACATATTTGTCGTTTACTTCATCAAATGCCAGTTCTCCATTGACAAAATCCGGTGAAACTGTTGGAGTTTTTGTTGTCCATGACTTGGTATTGCTGTTGAAAAAGTAAAAGCTCTTTATATCGGCGTAAGTGCCTGCACCTTTCCACATGGTGAATGCAATCTGACTTCTCTTCGGATCAAATGCTGTTGGAACCTCCCAGTCACTATGTAAACCTGCATCACTTGGTGCTAAATAGAGAGTTAAGCCGTTTGTGTTTGGATCGAAGACATGAACACATGGTCTGTATCCATACCCGTTGACACCTGACGACAATATCAGATCATTTGCAGCATCGTAGCGCCAGTATTTACCGTAGATTGTTGTATCAGATACCTTCGTAATGGGGCCGGACGGACATTGAAATTTATAAACACCCGAATAATATGCTTTACCCTTGAACCACTCAACATTTGTCTGACAAAGGGCATTCTGACCGGCGCTAAACCAGATACAATTCCTTTTTGAATCGTAACACTGACCTGCCTGACATCCACCAGGCCATGGGTTTGTTCCGCATGTATAAAGGAGTTCAGTGGCACCTGTCTTAACATTTATTCTGAATGCTTCATTATTATGTGTCCCATTACTGACACCGCCATAACCGCAGGCTCCGAAAAAGTATGTATTGCCTGATGTATCTGTTGCAAGATGAATATCTACAACTGAAGTAAAAGGAACGCCTGTGAAATTAGTTCCTGAAAGCGGCTGTTTGACCCATTTTCCTGCTATTAAATTCTCAAAATCGACCTCTGCATACAGCGAGAGAGCCATGAAAAGATAAATAATCCGTTTCAGCATCAGTACCTCCTTATTCTAACCTAAATATATTGAGAACCATAAAATATAGATACGTATTTTATTAACATATAGATGTATATTATTAACATGAATGATATAATTGGCGCTAATGTTTTACATGCACAACTGCGAAACCGGACAAAGCCCTTTTTTTATGGAGGGAAATATCCAAGTTGGGATAAAGGCTCCGCTATAATGTTGATCGTAAAAGGATATGCTGCTGTTAAAATTGATGGTGTTGAATATAACGCCTCTCCTGGCGACCTTTTCCTGTGGGATCCAAAAAAACTCGAAATATTCATGCCCATAAAAACGAATCCGCTGAATTATTATTCAATTTCGGTTAATCTGTTTTCTTCAGAAGGTAAGCCAATATCATTCAATTCTCTTGAACTACCACACAAGATTAAAGTCAAGAGCAGCTTAATCAAACAGTTAATACTCAAAACATGTGATATTTACAGACAAAAAGGGCGCTTCAGAACTTCAGAGTGCTCTTTGCTTGTTACAAAACTGATAATTGAGCTGATGTCTAATTATGCCAATCGTTCTAAAGGGAATGATAATCTCAACTTGTTAAAGATTGATCCGCGAATTATAAAAGTATTAACTCATCTCACAGAACATTATAAGGAATCACCAAAACTCAAAGATCTTGCTGTTATTGCAGGTGTTCATCCTGTTCATCTGATCCGAATGTTTAAGCAGGCTACAGGAACAACACCGCATAATTATATACTGGATCGGAAAATAGAAAAGTCAATGGACTATCTAAAACTATACAATGATCAGCCAAGCGCCATGAACCTGGAATTTAACTTTCATGATCAGGCACACTTTTACAGGACATTCAAGAAACGGGTCGGCATGACTCCTACAGAGTATATAAAATCAAGGGACAATTTATCAGAATAAATCATCCCTTGTTCCATTGCTGATACTTTACGAAATTGACAAATAAGCAGACATTTTACAATAAAGATTTGCTGTCTGATGTCAAAAGTTCATTCAATCTCTTTATAAAGCCTACCGGATCTTTAAGCTTCTTGCCTTCAAGTAACAGTGCCTGATCATAAAGAGTAGCTGCGTAATCTGCAAACTTCTGTTCATTTCCCTTTTTGCTGTGGATAATTTGAAGATTTACAATCAAAGGGTGGTCAGGGTTGATTTCCAATATTGACTTCTGTACAGGAACATCCTGCCCCATAGCTTTATAAATCTTCTCCATGTGCGCACCTGGAGCATGCTCATCGCCGACAAGGCAGCATGCAGAATCTGTCAGACGGGATGAAACCTTAACCTCTTTTACATCTGGAAGCTTTTCCTGAAGCGCCGTTAACAGTTCTTTAAATACTTTCTCTTTCTGTGCGTGCGCTTTTTTCTCTGATTCATCGTCTATTGCCAAATCGCCACGATTTGCCGCTTTAAGTTTCTTTCCCTTATACTCATTAATATCAGGCAGAATCCATTCATCTACAGCATCTGTCATGAAAAGCACTTCCATACTCTTTGTTTTGAACCTTTCAAGGTATGGCGAGGTGCGGAGCTCGCTGATGGATTCACCGGTAAGGTAATAAATCTCTTTCTGCTCTTCACGCATGCGATCAACGTAACCCGAAAGAGAGGTCATTGCATCTTTATCTGTATGAGTTGACTCAAACATAAGAAGGTCGAGAAGTTTTTCTTTATTCTCATAGTCAAAATGGACACCCTCTTTGAGGATTTTGCCGAACTCAGCAAAGAACTGCTTATACTTATCAGTCTCTTTTTCCTTCATCTCTGCAAGAGTTGAAAGCACTTTGTTCACAAGGCTCTTCTTAATTTTCTCCATCTCTTTTGTATCCTGCAGAATTTCGCGGGATACGTTGAGAGGAAGGTCTGAAGAATCGACCACACCCTTTACGAAACGCAGGTAGTCCGGAAGGAGCTTTTTGCAGTCGTCCATGATGAAGATACGCTTGACGTAGAGATGAACGCCGATCTTGTGATCCTGGTCAAACATATTGAAAGGGGCTTTTGACGGAATGTAAACAAGCGCCTTGAATTCGCTGGCGCCTTCAGCAGAAAAGTGAATTGCTTTGAGCGGGTTTGTGAAATCACGGGCGATGTGTTTATAAAATTCGTTATGCTCTTCTTCTGTCACCTCGGATTTATTCTTCAGCCATATCGCTTTTCTGGCGTTAAGAACCTCTTCTTCTATTTTGCCCTTCTCCTTTTCTGTGTCCATAACAACCGGATGTTCAACATAGTCGGAGAATTTCTTCACAAGGCCGCGTAGTGACCACTCGTTCAGGTACTCTTTTGCATCTTCCTTTAGGTGCAGAGTTACGTCAGTACCGCGCTTTTCACGTGTTGACTCTTCAATAGTATAGCTGCCGTCGCCTGTTGATTCCCAGCGGATTGCCTGAGATTTTGCTTTACGGCTTACAACTGTAACCTTGTCGGCAACCATGAAGGATGAATAGAAGCCTACGCCGAACTGGCCAATCATTTCAGGGTTGTTTGTGGATCCTGCCGCTTTGAGCTGTTCAAGGAAGGCCTTTGTTCCGGAACGGGCGATTGTTCCTAGATTTTCAACAGCGGTCTCTTTATCCAGACCGATGCCGTTATCGCTTATCGTGATTGTTCCGGCCTTTTCATCTTTGGAAATTTTAATCTTCCAGTCTGAATCTCCTTCGAGTATTTCGCTGTTGGTCAGCGACTCGAAGCGGGCGCGATCTACAGCATCGGATGCGTTACTTACAAGCTCCCTCAGGAAAATTTCCTTATTTGAGTAGAGGGAGTGGATAACAAGATCCAGAAGCTGTTTTACCTCGGTTTTAAATTCTACGGTTTCTTTAGCCATGAAATCCTCCTCATAAATTGTTTTAATAAAGTTTTCAGCCTTAAAATATAACTAATTGAACTGCTAAAATGGCTTCGCGTATATTATGACCATATAGTATGGAACCAAAAATAATTAAGGTACCTGATGAAACATCTGTAGATCGTGCCATGAAGGTGGATGATCCCATGCTTCTGCTTGTCTCGCACGATACTCAAACATTAATTATCTCTACAGCAGACCATGCAATGGAACATGTTATTCTTCTCCGCCTCGCGGGATTCAAAGATACGGAACTGGATCGATTCTATCGTGTTGTTGTGAACAGAGATGGAGCAGATTGGACCTTCGTCTGTCCTGAATCTTATAAAGGAATTACTGATCGTACAAGAAGAATAAAAGAGTTCTACGATAATGGTTTTGACACAATCAAAGCTGCACTAAACCATATCGGATATGCAGTAAATCTCTCGATTCCGCATCGCTATCGCCGCCATTTTAGCGAACTATCAGTAAAGAATTTAAACAACTAAAAGGATGATTCATTCTCCGTTTCTATCGACACTAAAAGCCCTTTGCTATCAAAAACAGCCAATCTTTTTTCTGAGTAATCCAACCGGCAATCACCTTCACATGTGTGCTTCCAGGACAAATTGTAATTAACAACAAAACCATTTAGAACAGTTTTTTTTCTGTTTTTCAGCAAAACTATTCTCTTTTTAAAAGGCGTAATATCAGCACTATATGAGAATATCGCAGATGATAGTTTTAATGGATCTATCGTTGTAAAATCACCTTTTTGAAATGCTCTAATCATATTTATAAACTCTGAAACCATTTTATCTTTAACAATTTTTGGCTGTTCTGTATTCGTTATAGGCTGGTGGCCGGACTCTGCCATCTGTTTAGCTTTTTTGTCTCTGATCTTTTTAAGCTTATTCATATATTTTTTTACAGCATCCGATTCTTCTGTAAATGTAATTAATCCCTTTTCAAAAGATGTTTCATATTTGCGATTTACTATCAGTTTGAAATTTGAGGTTGTGTCTATCATTTCTTCGGTAAATGCAAATTGACAGATGATAAGAATTATAAAGGCTGCAAAGTAGAAACTTTTTAAAAGGCCCATAATACACCATCCTTTGTTTATTGATTAACCTTAAAATACCAATTCAAATCCTGCTAAATATTATTTTTCTTTTACACCGTGGAAAAATCTGTTAACGAGCGTGTAAAGCGCAGCCTTAGATACTCCATATACGCCAATAATGCCTGGGCGGTAATGGCGGGTTTCGGGGAATCTTTCTTTTCAGCATTTGCCGTATTTCTGCAGGCCTCTCCCCTTCAGATGTCGCTGATTGCAACACTCCCCTCCTGCATTGGTTCTCTATCACAGCTTTTCTGTCATAGAATTCTGCGGCGACTTAAAAGCAGGCGACTCTTTGTCTACAGAAATATCTTTGCTCATGGTGTAATGTACCTGCCGATAGCATCAGTCTTTTTTCTTGGTGATCACAGAGTCAACTACCTTATTGCATTTCTGTCAATATATTCTATCATCGGCATGATATATCAGCCAGCCTGGAATTCGTGGATGGGAGATCTGGTTGACCCGAAGGAAAGGGGAAGCTTTTTCGGAAAAAGAAACAACATCGGTGTAATTATTCAATTCGTCTGTTTCCTTACGGCGGGACAGATATTGCAGCTATCCGCTTCGGGCATGCAGAATAAGATGATGGGCTTCTTTATCATATTCATGGTTGCACTCTTTGCCAGAATAATTTCTGCAATCTTTATGTCAATGAAATGGGAGCCGGAATACTCTCCGGAAGAGGAGCATATAACAACTCTAAGTGAAATTTCTGATAATGAAGAGTATTCCAACTATAAAAGATTTATAACCTTTGTTCCATTAATGGTTTTTTTCGGTTCTGTTTCAGCCCCTTTTGCAGTACCATACATATTAAAGGATCTGAATTATTCATACGCGACCTATACATTTATTGTCGGCGGCGGTTTTCTGATGCGAATTCTTACAATGCCGGTCTGGGGCAGAATTGCAGATATATTCGGCCCCCGCAAAGTCATTGCAACAACTGTCTTTTTTACTGTAATAACTCAATTGCTATGGCTTGTGTCAGGTAAAGTTCCTTATTTGATAGCAATTATGTGTGTTTCAGGATTCATTTTTGCCGGTTTTGAAATTTCACTTAACGCATATCTCTTTGATTCAACAAATTCCAAAAACAGAGTGATGGGTTTTACCTATTTCAATGTTGTCAATGGCATTTCAGCAGTTGCTGGTGCATTATTCGGTGGATTTCTGGTCAAACACAATTCGCTTTTCTGGTCTCACTATCTGATTGTATTCCCTGTTGCTGCTCTGGGAAGATTAATTGTTGCGCTTATCTTTATACCAGGATTTAAGGAAATCAGGAAGACCAGAGAGGCCAGCGGACTAAGGATCTTCAGCCATGTTCTAATGGGTATGCCGACAACAGATCTCATTCTTAGAACATTCAGCGCTATCAGCCGGAAAAGTTGAATTCTTTCAATATTACTTTTCCTTAAACAGCTTTGAACATAGACTCTTTTTACCACTCCCTATCCGCACCGCATAAAATCCGCGACTGACACTGATACCGGTGCTGTTTCGGCCATCCCAGACAGTTCTATTTGTCTGATCAAGTTTTAACGTGCGTATAACACATCCTTTTGTGTCAACTATTGTCACCGTTTTATTACTGCTTGTTTCATCATTAAAGTCATAACCCTGCAACGTTATAGTAACCGAAGGGCTAAAAGGATTAGGAGCTAAGGATAGCTTTCTTTCCCGGGAAACATTCATTGATGGCATTTCTGTTCCTGTCAATGTATAACGCGACCATTCTGTACGATTACAGAATGTCCATGCCTTCTGCTGCAAATAAGATATGGTTGCAGTATCAACAGGCCAGTCAGGAAAAGCCGGAAGTCCTCTGGGATCTTCATTGAACAGTGTAATCATAAAAACACTTGCAACAAGATAAAGCGATGCAAAACTGTGATGTACATAATCTTTATAAAGATTAATATCCGGTCGTTCTTTCCTTACCTCACCATGAACTGCACCAACCGGTGCCAGTGCGTCACCAAGAGAATCTGCGACAAACCGGTAATGATTTGTCAATGAATCCTGCATGGATGATAGCCAGGGACAGCCGTATGAAAATGGGCAGCTTTGATAAGCATGAGTCATGTAGAAGACTGGCTTTACATTCTTCTTTTTTGCCAAACTGTCCAGAATGGAAATGTAAAATTTGAATGATGGATACATTGCATTAAGAGCTTCCATACTGCTCGGTTGGATGACAACATTATCCCAGGTTCCGGTATCTATTTTCTTTCCTACGTTTGCTGTATATATGTGCCATGCAAGATCCGCTCCTCCTTCGCATGATTCCTGTGAGTAAACATTGTAACCGCGCAGAGATGCCCAGGCTGTTACTTTTTTAGGAATACTCCATGTCCGTCTAAGGGTTGTATCCGCATTCTGACTCATCAAATTGGTCAGACTGTTTCCAACCCATAGCACTCTTCTTTCTTTACCAGTGACTGAATTTGCAGAATAGGAGAACTGTGATACAAGTAATAAACTTAGTAATAGGATGCTTCTGTTAATCATATCTTTGTTCCTTTCTGCTTGTATGCATTACAATACTCATACCAATTTTATATTTGAATTTTTCAATAAAAATAGTGTTTTTCTTTTGATAATGTGCTATATATACGTTTAGTTTATTAAATCTAAACGGATAGATAATGATGACACTAAATGAAATTCTTTCAAAAATAAAAGAGCCTTTCGAGGGGTCATACTCGAATGAACTCCAATTTTTATGTGACTTTTCCGGCAGAATAATAAAAATATTCGCCGACGATCTTTACTGGCGCGGAAGCAGAAATTATGTAACCTTAATAAAATTCCTGAAACATAACGGTAACATACTGGATGCTTTTGAAATAGG
>JAEUSG010000604.1 GCA_016788315.1 Fibrobacterota bacterium
AAGTTATTTGCGGTAGAGCCTTCGTGTCCGTTCACCTGCGCCCTGTGTCCACTCACTCGCATTGCTCGTTCGGGCACAGTTCGCAGGTTCACGGCACTTCGGCACAAATAAAGTTGGCAACTTCGCCATACCTGAACGTTGGTTGCAATGTTGCCGCAAGACAAGAACCACGCGCAAAGACAAAGAATTATGTAAAACGCTATTCTTGTCAGAAAATGCATATTATTGCTAATAAATCTGAATATTTCTATATTGAGTAAGATATTCTTACTTAACAAGGAGTTTTTATGAGCGCAGTAGAAATCACAAGCCTTTCATCCAAAGGTCAGGTTGTAATACCCAACAGTATTCGCAACGATCTTAATGTCGTAACCGGAACTAAATTTGCAGTCATATCAGATGGAACCAACATTCTTCTTCAGCCAATAAATATTCCAAAAATAGCTGTATTTAAGAGTCTAATTGAAAAAAGCAAAAGCTACGCAAAAGAATTTGGTCTTAAACAATCTGATGTTGGTTCAGCTATTAAAAGAGTGCGTCGTGAAAATCGTAATTGATACGAATGTTCTAGTTTCAGGTATTTTCTGGCATGGTTTTCCGAGTCATGTACTTGAATTCTGGATTGAAAAACAGGCATTCTCTGTTATCGCTTCACCAATAATACTCGACGAATATATTCGTGTTATCGGTGAGTTCACTCATAAAAACATGCTTTTAAATAAAAACTGGATTGATTTTTTACCTTCTGCGCTTTGCTTAATAGAACCTACATTTAAAACGAATGTTTGTCGAGATCCAAATGACAACATGTTTCTTAATGTAGCCGTTTCATCTGATGTAAATTTTATTGTTTCTGGTGACAAAGATTTACTTTCCTTGAAGGAATTTCACAACATACCAATACTAGATGCTAAAAGTTTCCTTGCTAAAATACCACAATCGAAGAATAAATAAAAACATTCCAATGCATTCAATACAATTAAAGACAGCGCGTGGAAAGCAAAAGGCAGCGGCAACACAGCAACCAACAACGGTATGGCGGTTCGGTCGCTCCCGTCTGCAAATGCGCCTTCCTCAGAGTCGCGCCCTCACCCAAATTGCCAAAGTTATTTGCGGTAGAGCCTTCGTGTCCGTTCACCTGCG
>JAEUSG010000609.1 GCA_016788315.1 Fibrobacterota bacterium
CAGTTATTTCGCTTACAGAAAGCCCAATCAGGTCATCTTCTGTTTCGGTGGAAGTTTCGACTGCGCCTGTTCCTCCAGGTGCTCTTTCTGCCAGAACAACATCAAGTTTTTTCTCTTTTTTGTCCCGGAGAACTTTGATCGAAAGCTTTGTCTCAGGTAGAAGGTTGCCTATCATGTTTTTAAGCTGTTCCGGTGATGTAACTTTTTCGTCGTTAATAGCAATAATGACGTCCCCGGATTTCATGCCCCCTTTTTCAGCAGGTGTTTTTTCCAGTACGCTTTTTACCAGAACTCCGTTATTGTCCTTCATGCCCAGTGCTTCAGATAGATTTTTGTCAACATCCTGCATCTCTATACCCAGCCAGCCTCTGGATACCTTTCCCTTATATACAAGATCCTCCATGATTTTTTTAGCCATATTCATTGGTATGGCAAAGCCAATACCCACATTTCCGCCTGAAGTTGACATTATGGCAGTATTGATGCCGATTACCTCGCCAGCCAGGTTTACAAGTGCCCCACCGCTATTGCCTGGGTTGATTGAGGCATCAGTTTGAATGAAATTTTCATAAATGTTTATACCAGTACTGCGCCCTTTTGCGGATACTATTCCAGCAGTCACTGTGTGTGAGAGCTTTTTAGAAAATGGGTTGCCGATAGCGAGTACCCATTCGCCAATTTCAAGCGCATCTGAATTACCTATAGCAGCTACTGTAAGTTTTGAAACTTTCTCTTTCAATTTGAGGACAGCAATATCTGATTCTCTGTCGGTACCAACAATCTCCGCTTCGACGTCTTTGCCATCTTCTATTGTTATTGTGATTTCATCAGCACCTTCAACTACATGGTTATTTGTAAGGATATAGCCATCTGCGCTTACAATAACACCAGATCCCAATCCTTCCTGACGGTATTCCCGCTCTTTCTGTTGTGGCTGTCCCTGTTGAGGTGGCATACCTGGGCCAAAAAAGAAGTCAAATGGGCTGCCGTAAAACTGCTGTGCGGGTGCTTTGAGTATTTTGGCACTTGATACGCTGACCACACAAGGGCTTACAGCTTTGGCTACATTTATAAATGCCTGGCTGGTCTGTTTTGCCTTTGAGATGTCACTTTGGATTCTGGAATCAGACCCGAATTTGATACTTCCCGGTGCCGGCTTGTCTGCTGCAATTGCAAATGCTGTTAAGAGACAAACGGCTGATGTGATTACTCTTTTCACCATGTTTTACCTCCGTTACTTGGTGTTAATCGTTGACGGAGGAAAATATACAAAAATTGCAAATGGAATGGAGACCCACCACTTCGACAAGCTCGGTGCGGCGCCTTGCCCTCCCTATCCGCCCCTCGAAGACTCGAGGTTGGTAAGTGGGTTTAAGTTTGTGACGGCATTTTTCTTAGGCGGATACGCTGCTTCTCGAGTATTACGAAATGGCCAATTATCGAGTGTTGTTTGTCATTAAGTAATGATTTCAGGAGAGTAAGTCTCAGCGCCAGTTCATCTACATCCAGTCTTATGAGGATCAGGCCTGGCATTACATAACCATACCTAAACAGCAACTCTCCAAAATCCTTATCTTCTGTGATAATGATACTGTTATTCTTTTGTGCCAATTGAACTACCGATATATCAGTAGCTCCTTTACATACATCACCCGCAAACTCAACATTATGCCCAAGTTGAGCAAGAGCCTTGGCAAATTTAGAACCACAACACTCATCGACTAAGAAATTCATGCATTCAGCTTCTCAGAGTATACTACAATTTCTTCATCAGCTATAAAATCGGCAGCAAAAGATTCGGCGGCTAATATACTTTCGATAGTGAGATTTGGATAATCCTCAAGAATTTCTTCAACGGTTGCACCACTAGAAAGTTTTCTCAGTATGATATCAACAGTTATGCGCGTCCCTTTTATAACTGGTTTACCAGTCATGACAGCCGGATTCATTTCAATTAGCGGATGCTTTCTCATTTTACAAATCTCCTTATTGAAATAAAATATCACACTCAACGTTCTAAAACAAACACTTCTTCGCCAACAATCGGGATATTAAGAGCTTTAGCTTTTTCAAGTTTTGAACCGGCAGCTTCACCGGCAAGGAGGTAGTCTGTCTTCTTGCTGACACTGCCGACAACTTTACCGCCCATGGTCTCAATTTTTGCAGCTGCTTCATCGCGGGACATCGATTTAAGAGTTCCTGTAATGACAACCGTTTTGCCTGTGAAGAACCCTTGAACTGTCTCAACGACTTCACTCACAGGAGTGACACCGGCTGCTATGAGGCGGGATATCTTTGTTCTGTTCGCATCTATTGATAACCACTTAATGATGTTTTCCTGCTGTACCTGCCCAAGGCCGCAATTCATGGTCGAAAGCTTTTCCGGAGTAAGAACTAAAAAATCTGAGAGGCTGTTTATTGATTTCGCAAGAGCTTTTGCTGCAGTTGTTCCAAGGTGGGGTATTCCTAGTCCGAAAAGGAGGCGGGAGAGGGGAGCTGTTCTGCTTGCGTCAATGGCATTGATTATGTTGTCAGCAGATTTTTCACCCATGCGCTCGAGATTGGAAATGTCGCTCTTTATTAGACTATATAGATCGGTATAGTCACTTATTATTTTTTTATCGAATAATAGCTCAATTACTGCTGGACCCAGGGAGTCGATGTTCATCGCTTTTCTGGAGACAAAATGTTCTACTGCTCTCTTCAGTTGCGCAGGACACAATGGGTTAGTGCATCGCAGTGCGACCTCTTCAATATCTTTGAATAATTTCGTGTCGCATTCTGGACATTTAACAGGCGGTACAATCTGTGCAGAGAAGAGTACACGTTTTGCCGTGTTGACACCAAGAATCTTCGGAATTATTTCACCGCTTTTTTCAATAATTACCGTATCGTTTTCATGAATGTCAAGTCGCTGAATCTCATCGTAGTTATGCAGTGTTGCCCTTGAAACCGTTGTACCGGAAAGCTGTACCGGTTCAACTTCGGCGACAGGGGTAATAACGCCGGTTCTGCCGACTTGGTTGACAATGCGCAGTAGTTTGGTTTCCTTCTTTTCAGGAGGATACTTGAAAGCCATAACCCATCTGGGGCTTTTTGAAGTGGCTCCCAACGTTTTCTGAAGCTGTATATCATCTATTTTAATTACTGCACCGTCAATATCAAACGGAAAAGTGTCACGTTTGGCGTCCAGTTCATCTATAGCAGATTCAATTTCTGTAAGAGTTGAACAAATTCTGAAAAAGGGGTTAACAGTAAATCCGTTTTCACGCAGTTTACTGATATTGATAGAGTGCTTTTGAGAATAATCGGCACCTTCAGCAAAGTAGGCGATAAACAGCAATCCCTTTGCGGCGCACTGTCTTGGGTCTTGAAGTTTTAGCGCTCCGGCAGCTGCATTTCTGGGGTTTGCCAGAGTCTTTTCACCCTCAGCTTCAAGTGCTTCATTTATCCGGCAAAGTGTTTCATAAGGCATATAAACCTCACCCCGAACCTCTATTTCAGATTCATCTGCGAGTATAAGGGGGATAGATTTAATGGTCTTTATATTTGCAGTGATGTCGTCTCCCTGTACACCATCACCTCGAGTTTTACCGAGTTCGAGTCTTCCATTATTGTAAATCAGGGAACAGGCTGCACCATCAATTTTTGCTTCGACTGTAAATTGCAGATGCTCT
>JAEUSG010000610.1 GCA_016788315.1 Fibrobacterota bacterium
AAAACATTTGCTTATAGGAACTACGTATGATGAGTCTAAAGCCGGATAAAATTCTGGCGTAAGAGTTTTGCACCAATAAGCTTTTCCAGCTCCAATCTTCGAAGCAGAAGAAGCTCCAGACTCCACATAGGAATTGCCATTCCATTCATACAATCTCCACTTTATAAGATATTCACCTAAGCTTCTGAATGCTGGAATCAATGAATCTGTTGCCGGCTTTGCAGGAAACGAAACCATTTTCCATACATTTGTATCTAAAGAGAGCGCTGCTTTTAGCAGTGAGTTACGTACTGAAATATTATTTCTACCCGAGATTGAAATATTGGTGCCGTCATATGCTCTTAAATAGTATTCACAACCATTGTAAGGTATGGATGACATAGAGGTTGAGAAAAAGCCCAATGAATCTTTAGGAACTGCAATAGAATCGAAGGCAACTTGACCGCCATATCTTACAAACATTTTAAGTGAACCGTTGGCAACATTGTCAATCATTTGAACTGTTATGTTTTTACTGTTTCCTGCAGATATAGAAACAAAAGTATCTGTATTGTTTACAATAACAGGAACCATTGTATCTACACCTGCTGCAATTAAACCATTAAGAGTAATCGCCGTATCAACATACCACATATTGTTACGTTTTTCAAATACTCTTAATTTTTCTTTATCCGTTGAATCCTTCAAACTGTCACTGTTTACTATTGCTACAGCCGTCACTCCGGAAGGCATTGAATCAGATTTTGAAAAATCAAGAACTGTCGCTGAGAGTTTTATACCTTCAGCTGCGGCAGAATCAATTTCAAAAATCCGCAACTTTTTACCTTGAGGATCGCCTTGAATTTTGAGTGTCAGCCAGCTATTTACTCTATTCAATCCAGTAACTGCATCTATTTCATAAAACACTTCAATAGAATCAATTGTATCAGAGACACCAAGATATTTACCAATAATTTCAATTTTTCCTACTGATAGTGCTCTGAACAAACCCATAGAATCAACAAATCCTGCAAGATTAGATACAGACCATTCCAAATCGCCTATTCCAACCGGTATGCTGTCTGAGTCCATACCTGAAACTGATATAGGCAATATTGAATCAAGCGCCATTACAACTTTTGCCGGTGATAATTTCAAATAAGCTGGTGTACCTGCTTTTTTTGTAAAGGTAAACGTGAATGAATCTAATGAATAATTACCTGCAGAATCATATGCTTCAAGCATAACAAATGCAATTGAATCATTTGAAGGCGGTAAAGTCCAAGATACGACTCCGCTATCCCCAGTAATAGTCGTAATAGTGTCCCATGTTGAATTTGAGGTGCGCCATTTCAAGGAAAGTTTTTTAAGATAAAGATCCTGTGCGTAGTATTGCATATCTCTCTTGAGCCCACTTTTAATTCTTCTATTCTCAAGGTCTGACATCAAAGAGACAACTGGCTTAACTGAATCAAACACAGTTGTATCGCGCAACCATATTGTATCCATGTTTCCAAGCGAGTCTTTTAATAGAACATTCAACACATTTTTCCCTTGAGATATAAGCAATGAAAGGCTAATCGTGTCAGTATAGCGCTGCATAGCTACACCAGCGAAAGCAGTTGAATTCCATAGAGTGGATATTGAATCTGCGCCATTTGCAGTAATTACAGCTTTAAGATCAGATTTATATGTATAGCCTGCAGAATCAATTATCTCAATTGAAATTTGAACCGGTGGATTGAAATCAAGAGGAATATTGCCAATGGCAAGAGTGTCTTTTGAATAATCACCCTTACCATCTGATGATACCAGTCTTATTAAACCTATAGAATCACTCTTTGCATAGTCAACCGCAGATGCCCATTCGATAATCCGTACTAAAGAATCAGAAGTTGCAACAATACCAGTGTCACCGGATGAAGTCGCTCGAGTCCACGTTGTTCCATTAAAGAACTCCAAACCTATCCACGCAGCGGTATCGTTTCTATCATCAACTCTGTACGAAACGAATACTTTATGCGAACCATCTCGCATTCTAGTTAACCTTAATGTATCATCAACAGCACCAGACAATGCAGGTTTAAGCGAATCTAATGGAGAAACAGAGACAGATGCAGCAGGAGACCAATTTCCATTGATATCTTTTACAAATAGAGAGACATAATAATTATTGCCTGAAACAAGACCGGTAATGGTATCAGTAGAATCGGCATTTGATACAACAGACCACAAGTCAGCAGAACCAGTGTCGATTGGGGTTGCGCTATCTGAATAACGGATCATTACACTGTCAGCATCGCTGCTCAGAGATGGTTTCCAGCTCAAAGCTACAGTGGTAAATGTGAGGGGTGTAGAAGCAGGCAATGTCACAGGTAATGGGGGCACGGTGTCGTCAATATATATTGAATCAGAAACAGCTGTTGACCAGTTTCCACTTCTGTCTTTAACAAATAGAGAGACATAATATGTTTTCTCTGTAAGCAATGCCTCTAAAGTATCAAACTGTATTGCAGCATAGATTGCTGATGCAAGATACCCATCCTGACTGTTTGCTGGTACTGCAACAGTATCCAATCTTATATAAATAGA
>JAEUSG010000633.1 GCA_016788315.1 Fibrobacterota bacterium
CAGGAAGCATAATACTGATGCCTGATTTTGTTGCTGTGACAGCTGCTTATATTTCAACAAAAATCTGGATTTTCAAAAACAGCGCCAAGTCAATTGCATCTCTAGAAGCTTCAGCAGACTCACTTCATGTCGGACAATTCAACACAGTGCCGTTGATAGTTACCGCCAAAGATATAAATGGATCTGAGAGCATTGTAACAACTTTCTGCCGTTACACAATCAGAGATACATCAATAATTAAATGTATAGGTGACTCGTTGCTCTACGGCGCTTACCCGGGCAGTACAACAGTAATCGCTAGCTATTGGGGGCATACCGACTCTTTCACAATTCGTGTCGACACTACCGCATTGCTTCCCGATTCACTTAATATCAACAAAGATACAGTAACCGTTATGGCTAACGACTCAAGCATAATTCAGGCAACCGGATACTACCATTCTGCCTCTTTACTTTTTACTCAAACAGTTAACCAATTGGCTTCATGGAACTCCAGATCATCATCTATTGCCACAATAATCAATGGTATCGTCAAAGGAGTAATACACGGCACCACACAGATAGTTTGCTCATATAAGGGCAAAAGCGACAGCTGCGTTATCAAAGTTATACCATATGTCTCTTTCATAAGACGGATCAATTTTGGATGTGCTACTACTCAAGTAAAGGATGGATGGATCTCTGCAACTAACGCTGCATACAGCGCTTCTACAGGATTCGGCTGGACAACTGCAAATGGCGGCTGCCGCAGCGACAGGCGTGATAACATTCTTCTAAAATCATTCGTCTTATCAAGTTCAGCAACCCCATCGTCCTGGAAAATCGATTTGCCCGATGGCGCCTACCGTATCAGAATTGCTATGGGCGACAACATGTACGACACCGATGCTACCTACTCATGGACAGCCGCAGGCAGCGATACTCTGATTCGTCATAAGGGTAAAACAAACACAATTGCAGATAACCACCTTACAGTTTCCGGCGGGGCGGGACTCTCTCTTACAGTAAAGGGTGCTGTCAATTACATTGTTATTATAGCGGACGAAGGAGTGTCACTTGCTGATGTTGCCGATGATTATCAGACAAAGGATTTCACAACAGGCGCGCAGACCTATACTCTTATCAACCAATGCGAACAATCACGGTTATCCCTCAGCCCGAATCCATTTAATCCAACGCTATTTATAAATTTGACCGTTCCGGCTAAGGAATCAAACTACTCTCTTAAGGTATACAGCACTAATGGCACACTGATTGAAGACCTAAGCTCCTTTACTTCAAAAGGCAGATTGATTTGGGCTCCCAAAACCAACAGCTCAGCTGCCTACATTATTCGTTTAGTCAATGGGACAACGGCTATCAGCAGAAAGGTTTATCTCCTCAAATAAAACCTTTTAAATTATATTGAATGGCAGTTGTATGACAGCCGCCATTCAAACAGGAATAAAAAAAGGATTTCGCGCAGGAATTGACCTTCTTAAGGTAATGGTTCCTATCTCATTTATTGTCGAACTCCTTAACTGGTTTGGTGTTCTCCCGATTATCTCTTCTCTGCTTGAACCTCTTTTCAGCTTATTCGGCCTCCCCGGTTCAGCAGCGCTAGCATTTGTTACAGGAGCGTTACTCAACTGTTACTCAGCAATCGCCATTATGATAACAATAGGTCTTGACGGAAGAGAGACAACTATACTCGCTCTGATGGTTCTAATATGCCACAACCTGCCAGTTGAAGCTGCTGTTCAAAAAAAATGTGGCTCTTCTGCAACTTTTATAGTGTTTTACAGAATAGGCTCAGCCTTTTTAGCTGCATTTATACTTAATCTTCTCATGCCTGTATCCGCGGCAGCTGAGATATCCAAAGCGGCCGTTGATTCCACCGACAAAGCTACACTTTTGGCAACAGTTACATCATGGGCAATACGGCAGGCTCCATTTCTCTTAAAAATCATGGCCATTATAATTGCACTCATGATCTTTAATTCGCTGATGGAACGGTATGGCGGAGACAAAGTGCTCATAAAAGTACTCTCCCCCATACTTAAACCTCTAGGCCTACCAACATCTACAGCATTTCTCTGGATTATTGCGAATACTCTTGGCCTTGCCTATGGCAGCAGCATCATCCTGGCTCATCGCGCAGAGAATAGACTTTCGTTGGATGATATTCGCATCCTGAACGTATCAATTGCCACCTGCCACTCACTGCTCGAGGACACGCTCCTATTCGTGGCGATAGGCGCAGCATTTTTCTGGATTACGATACCCAGGGTGATTATTGCTATGGCCGCCGTATGGATTTACAGAGCTGTAATCACTAAGCCAGCAGATTCAAACTGAGATTAGCCATTCTTTTTTCGTAAACGGCTGGATTATTTCTTATATACAGACGCACCCGATCAAGTGAGATATCTCCAATAATCCCTATCTCATGGTAATTTCTGTGCCATCTAAAATCTTCATATCCATTTTTATTGCACCATCTTTTTACTGCACCTTTAAAGTGATTTATGATCACGCCCAATGATTGCGGCACCGTTTTTTGGTATTTGTGCAATTTTCTTTTTCCATCTGATTGCCAATTGCTTCCTGGGATGCATCCATATGCTAAGGGAGCAGCAGCAACTAAGGGGGCGGAGCATGCTACGGGATCGCCATGGCGAGCCCTTGGTGATAGCTCCGCCATTGCTATGGGCTGCTGCTGCATTGTGGAGAGCTCTGCCATTGCTATGGGCTGATGCTCCATTGGGGAGTGCTCTGCCATTGCTGAGAGATGCTCCCCTTGCAGCAAAGGAGGCGGCGCGGCGGCAGCTGAGGGAGCAGCGCATGCTACGGGCTCGCCACGGCGAGCCCATGGAGCGAGCTGCTCCCTTAAAGAGAGCCGCCCCTCTCTGCCTGCCCAGAGGCCAGCAACCAGCTCCTTATATCTCTCTCCTAATACCAATATCCCATGCACATGATCGGGCATTACTACAAATTCATCCAGGATGACATTATCAAAATGCAGTGGAATTCTTGCCCACGTTTCTTCTACAATTTTTCCAATTGCAGTTTGCCTCAATGTGGGCTTTGGGCGTACTGCTAAGAATTGACCCGTTCTGCCTATACATATTGTGACAAAGTATACCCCTTGAGTGTAATCCTGCCTGCTTAGACGCATCGTTCTTCTATTGCGTAACATTTACCTTAATATAATAAATACTACAGATTTATTATATTATTTAGCAAACAGATAAACAGAAAGACATAGGTAAATTTATAAATATTAACGATACTATATGGGGAACGTAACATTAGCTTTTTGCTAAAAGAAATACCTCAAACCGATTCCAGCATCCATATCCGTTCCAACATCTCCGATAAAATCAACAATTAGGCCTATTTCGAAGAAGATGTCTATCGGTGCTCCTGCTGGAAGATATGCTATTCCCATATTTCCTCGTACACCAAGATTAAAATCGTGTACTGCTGTCATTCTTGCACCGGCACCCAAATACAGCGGTAAAGATCCGGAACTTACGGGTATCGCACCGGGGAAGAGCCATAGATGCGCGGCGTGTAAATAGAGATGTAAATCTTCATCTTTATCATACCTATGATTCCACATGCCAAATGCCAACGCACCATCAACGGCCCGCGTCTGACCCATCTTCAGCTTAAATGAAAGACCGGTAGGCTTGCCGATAACTCCGCCAAGACCAAAATTACCGCCTGCCGAAAATGAGGTTGTTGCAGCGACAAGAAGTACCAGCAACATGATTCTTTTATGCATAATTTATCCCTTTCATCAATACAGTTTATTCAGAATCAAGATATTATGTATTTTACTTTATATGCAATTACTATCAGTTACAAAACGTTTTAACTTCAGTGCCTCTCACAGGCTTTTCAACAGAGATCTTTCGCCAGAGGAAAACTGCCTCCTTTTTGATGCATGCAGCAAACAGCATGGACACAACTTCAACCTTGAAGTAACGGTTATGGGACCTGTCGATCCCGTTTCTGGAATGGTAATCAATTTCCACGATCTAAAGCGAATAGTCAACGACAGCGTAGTAAACTATCTCGACCACAGCAATTTTGAAACTGACATTCCCGAACTCAGCAATGTGGTTCACACCGCCGAAAATCTTATTCAGTTTATATGGAAGAGAATCGCCGCAGACATTGCGGCACCTGTAAAACTTTCAAGACTCAAACTTTACGAAACGGCAGACAACTGGGTCGAAATGGCTTAAGGGAAAGATTATTTCTTTCCCTTTGAAATACGAACCTGCCTTACATCCTTCATTGGTATAGCGAAGGTGCCGGCATCTGTTTTACCTATAATATTGGACGTAACGTTTATATATGCCTCTGTACGCTGACCATTCGGCATAAGATATGAAAGAACCTTTGTGCTGTCGGTTAGCCAGACCTCTGCAGAATAATAAAGCTCTCCATCACGGCTGGCAGTTCCATTATTCTTTACAAGAAGATTCTGGATTTTGTTGATTGGTATTTTACGATATGCAGGGCCATCAAGCACCTCGATAACCCCGCCGCGATCAGTAGTTATTCCGACAACCTCCCGCCTTTGTCCCTGAAAATCGGTAATGACTGCCCTGAGAGGGGCGGAACATGCAACAAGAAAGAGAGAAGACAATACGGAAACTAAAATTGCGGCTTTGCGAAACTGCAATGTCACGCAAGCTGCTCCTTATCGAAATCAGCTTCTGTTTCGTAGGTTTTAATAAGACGGTTCAGACCTACGAGTTCAATAATCTCACGGACATCAGCGTCAGGTACAATCATAAAAATTGAACCGTTGCTCTCCTGAACATCGCAAAGGCAGTTGATGAACACAGATATACCGGAGCTGTCAATACATGAGAGTTTTTCAAGATTGAATACAAAGTGATGAAAGCCCTCTTTAATGAGCTTTAAAACAGCCTTGTTAATTTCTTCGTACCGTTTATTAATGAGAAGATCGCCTTCGATGTGAACTACTTTGAATCGCCCCTTATCAGTAACTGTAAACTGCATATCAAGACCTCCTGTTCATTGTTCCATTTTTTAAGATAACTGAAACAATATAACGAAATGCACTGTTTATGGCAATTATATCTCCATCATTTGATACATCAAAAAGATATCTATTGAGAAAGGGGGCGTGAATTTGCTAATTTTAGACCATGTTCACATTCATAGTACTTATAGTTGGTGCCTGCGCAGTTGCACTTACCGCCCTTTCATGGAAAAGAAATGTCAATTACATGCGCACACACATCAAAAACAAGGATTTTATGCCATCCGACCTCTATATCGACTATCCGATTAGAGTACTTTGGCTCATATACATATCTATCTTCTCTGTCGGTTTCATAGTTAACAATCTCTTTATCTAATGGCCAGCAAACCAATTTATAGTATGACCGGCTTCGGCAGGATTGAAAAAGCGTGTACAGCCCGCAGAGTAACTGCTGAGCTAAAAAGTGTGAACAACCGCTTTTTGGAGATACAAATCAAGGGAATGAGCCTTCCGGTAGATACTGAAAGCAGAGTTTTACAAATAATAAGAGAGAAAATCGGCAGAGGCTCGGTTTATCTGAACCTTTCAGTGACCGATACTGCTGGATTAACCTCCCCTCCTGCCCTGAACCTTGAGCTTTTGAAGTATTATGCAGCTTTCTACAAAGAGGCCTCGCTGGCACTAAAAATAAGCGAAGAGCCCTCTATTTCGAAATTAATGTCCCTGCCCGATGTTATTAAGCTGCAGAATAAAGGAGCGGCTGACCCCACTCTCGAAGCAGACCTGCTTGAAGCTGTAAACGGCGCAATAAATGCTATGAACAGCATGAGAGCAATCGAAGGAGCGGCACTTGCAAAGGATCTTCTTGCAAGAATAGCCAACATACGCACACTCACAATCGAAGCTGAAAAACTGGCACCTGAACGTACAGAGGCCTACAGAAAGAGGCTCGAAGAGAAATCAGCAGAACTTTTTAAAGATGGTCTTGATGATACACTCAAAGCTCGGCTCATGATGGAAATCATGATAATGGCAGATCGTACCGACGTATCTGAAGAGATAACCCGCCTCAAAAGTCACTGCAGCCAGGTTGAGGAAACTCTTAAAAATGGCGGAGCAGCCGGTAAAAAGCTTAATTTCATTCAGCAGGAAATAGGCCGCGAAGCAAACACCCTTTCTTCCAAAGCCCAGGACTCTGCACTTCTTAAAGTTGCTCTTGCAATAAAAGAAGAGTGCGAAAGCATGAGAGAACAGATTCAGAATCTCGAATAAGTAATAATTTTTAATAAAAGGTATTTACTATGAAAAGAAATTTCAGCGAAGAACTCGACAAGAACGATGTAAACTACTATGAGCTTGTAAACGTTGCAAGTCAGAGCGCCAGAATGGTTAACGACCAGCTCCGATCTGAAAACCGCGACATCAAGCAGAAGGTTACAACTGAAGCTCTCTCTAAAGTTCTTGATGGTCGTGTAGTCGTAATCAAAGACGACGACAACTAAAAATCATTCTGAACCAATGAGACTCTCCGGTCGTCACCTTCTCGTAGGAATTTGCGGGGGGATTGCGGCGTACAAGATCCCGGGATTCATAAGGCGTCTTATTAAAGAAGGGGCCGCCGTTCAAACCGTGGTGACGCAGAACGGAGCCCGCTTTGTTGGCAGCGCCGCGCTTTCGACCATTACGAAACGGCCGGTTGTCTCCGACCTATTTCCCGAAAACAGCAGCATCACAACAGAACATATCTCAGCATCCGACTGGGCCGATGCGCTTATAATTGCGCCTGCGACAGCCAACACCATTAGCAAATGTGCAAACGGCATTGCCGACGACTTTCTTTCAACACTCTATCTGTCACTTAAAACCCCTGTGATTTTCGCTCCGGCTATGAACACCGTTATGTGGGACCACGAAGCGGTACAGCACAATATTGACATATTAAAAAAAAGGGGCCACACAATTATCGAACCGGCAGACGGAGAACTTGCATGCGGAACCTGCGGCAAGGGACGTCTTCCTGAAGAGGACATTCTTCTTTACGAAACAATACGAGTTCTAACACCGCAGACTCTTAAAGGTAAGAGAGTGGTAATAACCGCAGGCGGAACCGAAGAGGCCATTGACCCGGTAAGAGTAATAACCAACCGGAGCAGCGGAAAAATGGGGACAGCCCTCGCCATTGAAGCCTGGCTTCGCGGTGCAGATGTAACTCTGATACATGCCTCTATGTCATCAGCTATTCCCTCCTTCATTCCATCTGTCGCCGCAAAAAGCGCTGCGGCAATGAAAGATGCTCTCCGCTCAGCATTCAGTAGTACTGATATCCTTATCATGGCTGCTGCTGTAAGTGATTTCACTCCATTAAAAGTAGCGACGACTAAAATCAAAAAGAGCGGTGCGGCTCCAGTTATTGAACTAACAGAAACTGCTGATATTCTTAAAAGCCTCGCACCGTTAAAAGCAAAACAGAAGATTGTCGGCTTTGCACTTGAGGACACTGATGCTGTGGCGCGTGCAACAGAAAAGATGAAAACCAAAGGGTGTGACCTCCTTGTTCTTAACGGCCCATCTGCACTTGGTGCCGAAACAAGCGAGATTTCAATTCTCAAGCCCGATGGAAGTGTAAAAGCACTCGGAATGCTCTCAAAAGAAAAATCAGCAGCTGCTATTATAGATTCCATATGAACGACGACGTACTGGAATACTTCAGTCAGCAGCGGGATGCCGGATTCACCACAATCTACCTTCCAGATTCTGTAACTTTACCTAAAGCAACAACTGCTGTACCACCAATAACTCCCGCTAAGCAAACAGCAAATGAAAAACCATTTTTACCGAAGAAACCATTACCGGCTGCTCAGCCGAAAACGGCATCTGCTCCACCTCCAACACCGCCGCGACCGGTTATGCAGGATAAATCGCAAGCACAGAACACAGCCAAACCTGTTGCAGTCTTAATTTCGCCCTTGCTTAAGATCAATATTGGCACACCCGAATTGTCAACAAGCGATAAAAAAGCAAAACTCAATGAGCTATTCTTAAAACTTAATGAGTGTAAAGGATGCACCCTTTCAAACGGCAGACATAAAACTATCTTCGCCAAAGGCAATGCTGATGCAAAGCTAATGGTTATAGGCGAATTTGCTGAAGCTGGCGACGAGTTGACAGGACGCCCATATTCAGGCGAATCAGGAGAACTATTGACAAAAATCATTGAGAACGGGCTTAAACTTAGGAGTGAAGATGTTTTTATAACAACAATTCTAAAATGCCCGCTGCCTGCTGCCAGAAACCCAAGAACAGATGAAATGCAAAGCTGCATGAAATTCATCGCTGAACAGATTGAAATTGTCAGACCTAAATTCCTATGCATATTGGGACGTCTTACAGCCGCTCATATCATGGGACTTCCTGAGACTGTTAAGGAGCGTGAACTAAACGGCATCATTCATAAAATAGGCCCCTTTAAACTGGTGGTAATACCAACATTATCAGCACTTTTAACAAGCGTTGACCGGAAAAAAGAGGCGTGGGGCTACCTCAAAATGCTGATTAGTGAGATGAACCTTGCCAACGGGGTTAAATAACACTACTTTTATCATACCATGGAAAACAATATGCTATACAAAATGATAAAGGGTGATCCCAAAGCGCTTAAAGGCGAGATAATTGTTTTTGCAAGGATCAGGGAACCGAATTCCCCGGAGAACAAAAAAACTCCCGTATCAGAAGTTGCACGAAATGGAATTATTGCAGCCCATGGCGACTACCGTTCCCAGCACAGCCTGGCCGACTTTTTAAAAAATGAACTTGGCATCTCTCTCGACTCACTTAAAAAAGGTGAAGAGGGAGAAGCGCTTCCTGAAGGACTTGACATAGAAATGATCAAGAAAAAGATGGAGTCAGTAAAAGGTTTTGAGGATATGATCCCAACCCCTGCCAAGCTTGAGCCTTTTGAAAATGAGCAAGAAATCTCTCAACGCGACTGCGATATTTACTATCTGGGAGAATTTGACCGTCTGACAAATGCAAATCTTGCTGTAAACGCACTGCCTATTCTTTATCAGGCTGTGTTCCGCGAGCAGCAGATGCAGCTTGTAGAAAGAGAGATTGAGAAAATTATCAGCGGCACAGAAAATGAAATAGGCGACGATAATTATTCCTCTGACATAAATTCTGTTGAAAAACGGCTGAATGGAGAATTCATTTCAGAGCTTCTTTACAACAGCACAAATAAAGAGGAACGGATGAAGTGGGAGGAGAAACTCCGAAACTATATGTGGGGCTACCGTTATCCGGCAGAAATTGATAAAATCATTACACTCACATCACAATTCAGCGCATCACCTGATAAAATTAAAGTATTACTTGAACTTTATGTTCGTAAAATTTCCGCATTTCTCAAAGAGGACTACAAAGTTGTAGGAGAACTTAAAAGAGAAATTGAAGCACTGGAAAAATAATCAGCCGTCTATCTTAACGCCGTCCATTCCACTTTCGCGCAAAAACTGCTCCAGACATTCGCGTGTGACCTTTTTCCTGCCATGAGGGAAACTGATTACCTTCAAAACCCCTTTTTTTATCCAATTATGTATAGTTGGCGTAGTTACGTTGCAGATTCTTGCGATATCACTCGGTTTATACAGCTTATCCATGTTGATTTTCCTTATTTTTCTGTTTTGCCTGTTTTTAACAAAATACAATATTTTATGCATAATCGCAGAAATACTTTAGTTTTATCATGTTTTAGCCGAAAAGAGCAGTGTATATTGCATGTATAAATGAAAAGAGGTTATCGCTATGGCAGATAAAAAAAACGAAGAAAAAAAGGGAAAAGAGGGTGGAGCAGCTGCTGACGGAGCACCGAAAGAAAAAAAGCCCCTTCCTAAAGCAGTCTTAATTGCCGCAATAATCGGCGGCGCGATTATTATTCAGTCCGGAATTTTCATGGTTGTGCTAAACAACATGAAAGCCAAGGCTGTTGTTACACCGGAACAGGTTGAAGTTGAGGAAGCCAAAAAAGCTGAAGAGGAAAAAGCTGCCGAAGCAGGCGGAGCCCAGGCAAGTCCTATTGCTGATTCAACAAAACTCTTTTACAAAGTCGAAGACCTAATTATCAATCCACTGCAAGGCGGCAGAAGACTTCTGGCTGTTTCGGTTACACTTGAATTCAGAGACGAAGCAGGTCCGATATCTGCAAAAGCAAGAGATGGCCAGATCAGAGATGTTCTTATTAAAACACTTAGTGCTAAACCAGTCGATGAGTTACAGGACATAATGGCAAGAGACCATTTAAAACTGGAAATGGTTAAAGGAATTAATGAGGCATTCGGTGCTGAAGAGGATGTCGTTATAAAATTGTATATATCGAATTTTGTTCTGCAATAACAGTTAGTGTAGGCGTCGGATCTTAAATATATTCCATAAAACCAATCTTTATGGAGGTGTTTATGAGATCCGCTCTAATTTCATTTCTTTTCCTGCTTATTTCAGCATTTTCAGTTTATTCACAATCAAATACGTGGACATGCATTAACAAGGATCTCTCAACTGGCGTCGGTTACAAGTCATGGTCTGCACTTGTTTACGCCGACTCAAATCGTTTTCTATCAACCATGGGGTGGGCTTTTAACGGTAACTGGGATCCACCCTCTCGCTACTCTGAACTCTCTTTAAGACTGCCAGACAACAGGTGGATTAACTTTCTGCCGAATGACACTCTCTATAGTAAATGGGCTGACAGTACTGGAAATACGCTCGCAATGGGTGCCAACTTTGAAACGCCGCTATTTAAAATATCCTACGGTTATCTTCGTCCAGGAATTTTCAGGGCACTACATAAAACTTTCTACCAGTATGCTTTTGATTCTGATGAAAAAAACATCTATTATTATCTCTCTAACCGCCTTATCCGCTACAGCACAACATCCAGAAAATGGGATACCCTTGTAACAACTACACAGCCGACTGCAATTGAAGGCGGAACCTCTGCTGTAAAATACGGAGCGATGTGCTATGATCCTGTCAACAAGGAGCTTGTTCTATTTGGTGGAGCCGATGTCGACGCGAAAAACGGTCATTTCGGAACATGGGCATATAAACCTGCGACAAACACATGGAGTCAGGTAAATTCCACAATTCAGCCGCCTCCCAGATGCCAATCGCAAATGGCATACGATGCAAAAAACAAGGTAATTGTTCTGTTCGGCGGCGACCATCTTGACTATCTAACATCCGACACATGGATATACAACTGCACATCACGCAGCTGGGAAGAGAAAAGGCCTTCAGTTTCCCCCTCACCAAGAGCGGGCCACGCTCTTCTTTATCTTCCAAAATCTCAGACAATAGTGCTCTTCGGCGGATATACATACAAGCCCATTAATCCATCTGACGGCCCATCCTATTATCCCGGATACAAACCCCTTACAGATCTTGAAATGTGGAAATATGATGTCACAGCCAACACCTGGAATCTTATTAAGGTATTTGCATCAACAGATATAAAACCGGCAACACTCTTTCAGTCAATTGCAGCGGCCGATACCGGCGATCGCATAGTTGCCCTCGGCGACAGCAGCATGTATATGGGCTGGATAAAACAGACATTTTTGTTGAATTGCGATCCTTCTGTCACCGATGCTGGCGGCACTACTTCAAGAGGTGTCTCGACAGGTACAAAGACCATTTGGGCTGGTGCAGGAAATCCTGCCTGGTTTGATTCTGCTGTTGGTACACCAAATCCTGACTCACTGAACCAGGTTTACAAAATGCTTCCATTAAATCAATGGGTTAAAATGACTCCACCCCGCAACCCATACGGGGCCAGAGACTGGGGTACCCGTGTACTTTCACCCGATCATGATGCTTTAATGGTCTGGTCCGGCGGACACTCAGCCTATTGCGGCAGTGATGTTCCGCAGTACTCAATATCCACAAACCGCTGGCATTTGGGATACGCTCCTGAATTAATGCTTGAC
>JAEUSG010000639.1 GCA_016788315.1 Fibrobacterota bacterium
GTTTACTCGATGGAGAATATATGTGGTATAGAGAGGACGGATCTATAGAGCAACAGGCGACCTATGAAAAGGGCGTACCAGTTGGAAAGGTCAAGTTCTGGGATGAGCAGGGCAATCTCAAGCCCGATTCAGGAAACATGAGATATTGTCAGAGGTTTTGTATCAATTTGAATAAACGATGAAGACTACATCATAAAATAGAAAAGGCCATCCGCAGGAAAGCGGATGACCTTGTGACTAAGTATTTAAACTCAGAAAGATAGTAAGGTTGGTGTTTTCATAGATAACATAGTTTACATAAGGAGTAAAATCTACTGACCACCTACTGACTATCACTGTCCATTTAGTGTCCAAAGCTGGTAAAACCCCATAATAATTGGTAATAATTGGTTTGTTTTTTCTGTCAATTTACTTCTGAATCTTTTTTAGCAGTCGGACTGCGTAACCCCTTGAAATACAAAAAGAAAGAGGCTCGTACCTTTCGATACAAGCCTCTCATATTTGGTAGCGGGGACAGGATTTGAACCTATGACCTTCGGGTTATGAGCCCGACGAGCTACCGGACTGCTCCACCCCGCGTCGTTTTCGTGAGCACAATATACTTATTGTACTCACGTGTTACAAGCTTTCCTTACTTCATCATCACAATAGTGCCTTTCAGAGTCTTTTTACCGGCGTTCAATCGGTAGTAATAAAGACCTGAAGAGACCTTATTGCCAAGGTTGTTTTCACCTTCCCACAATACGCGCTTTGTGAATCCTGCTTTAGTTACGTTAGACTTAAGCAGAGTTCTAACCAGCTGTCCTCTGATGTTGTAAATGTTAAGCGAGATGTCGCTGCCTGCCATGCTTGCAGGAACAGATACCTTAATAATAGTTGCAGGGTTGGCAGGGTTTGGATACACTTCAGCATCGAAGACCTGAATTGCATTTACATTTCCTTCAGCAGAAATTTTTGGGCAGAGGTTGCTGCTGCTTGTATCGATAACGTTAAACACAGATGTACCGGTGGAGAATGGCACCCCTTTTACGAATGGCCAATGCTTGACCTGGGTTGTATCTTTGAATACATATGTGTCGGACAATGCACCCTTCTTAAGGACAAAAGTAACTGTCTGTTCAACCCATGCATTGTTCGGAGCAAACTGGTTATATGGCTTTTGTACTCTTGTTACGGTGCCAGGATTTGCCGTATCACCTGTGTAACCTTGCAGAATTACAGTATCTGTTCTTAATTCGCAGCTGTAAAGTCTGTTTCCAAGGAGTGGCTTTGTTGAGTCTGTTGTGTTGACAGACATAATGTAGCCGTCCAAAGAAGGGCCGTTCCAGGTTGCTTGATATGTTAGCATAGATGTGTAAAGCTTACCTTTTACCGGTATTTTACCGCGTGCAACACCTGAGTCAACAGCGTTAGACCATTCACGGTCTAAGATTTCAATCTGAGCGCCGGAATCGGCTGGTGAATACTTCTTTATGATAACACGCCATGCTATGTCCCATTTGTCAATTGGGTACATGTATATCTGGTCGTTTACTGAAGTTGCAGCATCGCCTACGTATGTAGTTTTTGTTTCGCCGAACCTCATTGTGTTCATATTCGCTACTTTAACAAAGGTGTCGATACCGCCGGCATTATATTTCACAATCAAGGCAGTCTGGGCATTGTTGTTATCTGCTTTAGATACGGCCTTAATGTCATACGATGCGTATGGTGTTGTATATCTATCGCGAACCAGCTGCTTTGGCTTTGCTATATATGTCATTCTATCCAGAACAGAATCGGTGCCGGAAACATAGATTCTAAGTGAATCTGTGCAGTCTTTGTATTTAGCTGGCATTAAACTGTCGGTAAGTGTTGATAGCGCGACAAAACGGAATTCACGGCCGCCTTGTGCAGCACTAAGAGGTGAAAGAACAGAGTCTGCATAACCGTTCTGGCAATCACCGGCGACTTCGAGTCTCGCTTTGAGCCAGCGAGTATTGCTCAGCTCTGTAAAGCCAGTTGTGAAACTCCGCAACATCTTGATTGGCTGCTGACCATTCACAGTAACTGTAAGTTCATCAAGGAAGTTGTTGGTAGCATGTTTCTTGAATGCGAATGTGCCTGTATCTGCACCTGACTTAACAGTCATAAGCTTGCCGTTTACGATAGGTCCGCTTCCTGGAATTGAATCGTAATAGTAGATTGTATTACCAATCTTTATTGTTCCTGGTGCAGTGAAGTCGTAGCGGATTTTTTCTGTCAGAGAGTCAACCCAACTGCCAATTATCCCGGGATAGCCGTGGTTGCTCTGACCTGTGACTACATCAACAATTTTTCTTTCCTGAGTACCAGCATATCTGAATGCCATGAAGTACTTTGTGTCGGACCAGTGTGTATTTTCGCTTGAGAAATCACCGCCGCGACGTCTACCAAGCTGGTGGTTGTTCGGAGAAGCGCCATTTGGGCCGGAAATATCGTCGTCGTTGTTTCCGATGTCAACTTTAAAAACTACACCCTGTTGAGGAAGTTTTGCATTGTCGCCGAGAACTGTTTGTTCATTGAAATAGCCTCTGCCTGGCTCACTTAAAGTAGCCCATAAGGAACCATGGTAAGGGAATTTAAATTCGTGATGAATAATAGCACGACCCCAGGCGTCTACACCCTGCAGCTTTGTTGCGAATACAATACCCTGGCAGGCTGCATCACCAAGCATGAAGTTTGTACGCTCTTTTCCGAGATTATAGTTGGCCTTGTGAACACCTTTAATCAGTCCTGTAATAGCAGGTTCATCAACAGCACGTCTGAGAATATGGAAGAAGTTTTCGTGTGAACCGTCAGGTTTTGTTATGATTTGCTGGTTGTTGCTAAAATAACGGCGGAAAGAGTTTGCGGCAGGTGGGATACCTTCATTCCAGAGTCCTTTGCCGTAGTCGCCCCAGTCAAACGGGTCGATAGCTATCTCAATACCATCCTGAAGGAACCAGCCGGAGAGACTGTCAACATCCCAGATATCATCATGCACTTCGCAGCTTACGTACATTCCGTAATGGTTATAGCAGAAGCGCCAGATTGCGTGCAGGTCAGATGAACCGGTGAATTTCTTGTTGTCGCCGCAGGCAGCATCTTTTCCTGCATCTTCCCAGCTGTTTACAAGCAACGTTTCTGCGTTGCTCCAAATATCATTTTCCAGAGTTCCGTCAATAACCGGTGATTTGTAGCGTGCAGGGTTTGTTCCTGTAATTAGCGGGGTTGTTCTAATGGTGTACATCGGGGCTGGATTAGCTCGCCAGCACTGAATGTATTTGGCTCCCAAGCCTGTGCCAGTCGTATCGCATAGGGTTGAGTTAGGGAAATTGGCTGGATCCAGCCATGACTGTGCTTGGATGGCCACTGCGGCCAATAGCACAAATGTCAACAAAAACTTCTTCATATCAAACCTCCTTTAAAGTTTATTTCAAAGTCATTAACTTAAGCAAATAAAATAACCTACCGAATAGAGTTAAAGCAATACCAATGGCGCAAATGATAATATCAAAAAACATTCCAATTCGTAATATGTTGTTAAATAAGCAGATAAAAAAGCATGTTGCCAGGAAAGTTGTCAATATTATCGTGGAGGCTTGGCAAACGTGACGGTTGTATCATGGTCTTGATTCTTCGCGTCCATAACTA
>JAEUSG010000715.1 GCA_016788315.1 Fibrobacterota bacterium
TCAAAGTACTAAGATTGCAATTTATTTCTCACCTTAGAGCATATGGTCAAGTACATCATAGAACACTGCCGTTACTTATGAAAGCGCAAACCTACTTCAATACTTAAAGAGCAGCCGCATGCTGTTCTTTATTTGGATCCGGAATCTTCAGCTCTCCTTCCTGTCGGCTAAGACAGGATACATTGACGGGATTACAATAAGGGTAAGAACAAGGGCGAATAGCAGGCCGCCTACTACGACTACACCGAGCGGAACGCGGCTCTCTGATCCGGCACCAAGTGCCATTGCTATTGGAAGAGCGCCGAACACTGTTGCGAGTGAAGTCATAAGCACCGGTCTTAAACGTGCTGCGGCGGCTTCAAAGGCTGCTTCTGTTAAAGACAGACCTTCTTTCTTTCTTTTCTGATTTGCAAACTCGACAATCAGAATTCCATTCTTGGTAACAAGACCAATCAGAAGAATCATGCCGATTTCGGAGAAGATATTGAGTGTGTTTCCCGTTATAAAGAGTGATACAAGTGCTCCTGCCATAGCAAGAGGTACTGTAAGCATGATTATTAATGGTGATCTGAAACTCTCAAACTGTGCCGCAAGGATCAGAAAAATCAGCACAAGAGCAAGCATAAATGCTGATAAAGTATTGGAACCGCTCTCTTCGAAATCTCTTGATGCCCCGGTAAGGGAAGTCTGAAATGATTCATCAAGAAGCTTTTTGGAAATCGAACGGAGAGCCTCAATTCCTTCACCCATTGTGCGACCTTCTGAAAGAGAGGCTTGAATAGTTGCGGATTTGAATCTGTTGTGATGAAATAAATTGGGAGGACTGCTGCTTTCCTGAAAGCTGACAAGGTTATCAAGCCTTACAAGTGCACCGGATGAGCTGCGTACAAGCAAAGCACCGATATCGTCAGGACTGTTTCTATCGGTGCGCTCCACCTGGCCTATTACGTAATACTGACGCCCATTTCGTGTGAAATAATCATATCGTCTGCCTGAAAGAGAAAGCTGCAGCGCTGATGCAATATCAGCAGTACTAATTCCAAGTGATGATGCTTTTAGTCTGTCAACGGTAATATTCAGTTCTGGTTTGTTAAACTTCAGATTAACATCGACATTAGCGAAAACCGAATCACGTCTCGCCTCGTCAATAAAACGTGGCAAAACCTCCTTTATCTTTTCAAAATCGAGATTCTGTAAAACAAATTGTACCGGCAATTGAGACCCGGATGAGAGGGATGTTGATATTGTCTGCTCCTGATTTGGAATTACACGCGCTTCAGATGATTTTTTTGTCATTCTGGAAAGCCGTTCAAAAATTTCCTGCTGCGAAGCATCTCGATCCTTTGGTTCTGTAAGGAAAATATTTACAGCACCTGTATTTATTCCATTTGTGACACGTCCGAAAACCAGTCGTGCTTCAGGCACACTATCCATGACTCTGCTTGTCAATCGCCCCATGATCTCTTTCATGTAACCGAAACTGGTTCCCTCAGGAGCGGTAACATTCATTCTTATAAGGCTTCTATCTTCTAGCGGAGCAAGCTCAGATTTCAGTTTTGTTCCGGGTATGACTATCAGTAATGCAATGATAGCCATCGAGCCAAGCAATATTGCACCAATCGCTTTTTTCCTATTCATGAAATATCGTAATATGATTCTGTATTGTTTTTCAAGTGCAATAAAAAAAGGTTCTGTTGCCTTATAAAACTTAGAGTGATGAGTAGCAACGGCAGCGAGTTTAATGTTCAAAACAGGTGTAAGTGTTAATGCAACAAATGCAGAGATCATAACTGCACCAGCAACAGTAATACCGAATTCTCTGAAAAGGCGTCCCGTAAATCCCTGAAGGAAAATCACAGGAACAAAAACGACCATAAGAGTAAGAGAAGTTGATATTACGGCAAAGAATATTTCACGTGTTCCCTCAAAAGCGGCCTGCCACTTATCCATCCCCTTTTCCATCCGCTTATATACATTCTCGGTAACAACAATGCCATCATCAACAACAAGACCCGTTGCGAGTACAATACCAAGAAGAGTAAGTACATTGATTGAGAAACCAAAGATATACATAAAGAAAAACGAACCGATGAGCGATACAGGAATATCAATAAGCGGACGCAAAGCAATAGCCCAATTTCTAAAAAAGAGAAAGACAATCAAGATTACAAGTGTCATTGCAATGGCAAGAGTTTCTGTAACATCTTTAACAGATTGTCTAACAAAACGAGAACGATCATATCCGATATCAATTGAAAGTCCCTCAGGCAGTTCTTTTTTAACTACTTTCAGCCGTTTATAAAATTCATCAGATATTGAAATGGCATTTGCATCCGGCAAGGGAATTAGTGCAAGCGAAATACCTTCTCCGCCATTAAGCCGTATAAATGTCTCTTCGTTTTCTGCACCTATTACTGCTCGACCAATATCCTGAAATCTAATTACCTGTTGATCAGTTTGTCTTATTATAAGGTTATTAAATTCAGCTTCGCTTTGAAGGCGCCCTTTTGTTTTTACGACAAGTTCTGTTGCGTCACCATAAATTTTTCCACCCGGGAGTTCGCTGTTTTCTCTTGTAAGCGCAATATTTACATCTTGGGCTGTAACATTGAGAGCTGCCATTTTTAAAGGGTCTAGCCACAACCGCATAGCTGGTCTTCGGAGGCCATAGACATTTACGGCACTGATACCGGGAATGGTTTGAAATTTCTCAACAAGCACATTTTCTGCATATTCGGACAAATCTATGCCTTCCATGACAGTACTTTGAACCGCCAAAGTTATTACAGGATCTGAATTAGCATCAGCTTTGCTGACAACCGGCGGAGCATCAAGATCCTTTGGCAGTTGCCGCATTGCCTGCGAAACCTTATCGCGTACATCGTTTGCAGCCTGCTCCATATCTGCACCAAGCTCAAATTCAACAGTAATTGTACTTTGTCCAGTAGCGGATGATGAACCAATCGACTTAACACCTTCTATGCCGTTAAGAGCTTTTTCCAGCGGCTCAGTGATTTGTGATTCTACTATATCAGAATTGGCGCCTGTATAATTTGTCTGCACTGAAATTGTCGGAGGGTCAATTGCAGGATAAAGTCTGACACCAAGAAAGGAAAAACCGACAAAGCCGAATAATATAATGGCCAAACTGGCCACCATGCTTCCGACCGGTCTTTTAAGTGCCAAATCTGAAAGGGTCATGGTGTTGTGTTCAGGAATTTTATGAATTTTAACGGCATGCCCGGTTTAATAAACTGTAAACCGCTTGCTGCTATAGTATCATTAGGTTTGAGCCCGCTTATGATCTGAATTTTAGCTGGTTGACGTATACCGGTTATCACCGGAACAAGTTCAGCTTTACCCTTACGGTTCAATACCACCAACTGCTTGTCGCCCTGCGGAAGTATGCACTGCGTGGGAATAAGCAAAGCTCCTTTTTCCTCTTTTAAGGCAGCGTGAACAGTAACAAATGCACCGGAAACGAGTGCTCCATCGGTTTTCATAACTGAAGCTCTAAATTTGCGGTTTCTTGTCGAAGCATCGATAGCAGGTTCTGCAGCAATAACATTTGCACTGTAGACTTTATTTCCATCACCTAATCTGAACTCAACCTTTTGGCCAACGCGTAAAAGAGCACTCTCCCGCTCAGGTAAACTGAAATCCAGCTTTAGTCTGCTTACAGAACGAATCCAGGTAATTGGAGTTGACGGAGTGACTCCGGCCCCTACGTTTATATTAGAAAGACCAACTTCTCCATCGAAGGGGGCACGTATCTCTGTTTTACTTATCTGCGCAAGCACTGCGTCAAGATCAGCTTTAGTTGCATCGCGTTCATATGCTGATGTTTCGAGTGTTGCACTGCTTACGCTGTTTGCCTTATGCAGTTCAACAAGACGCTGCAGGGCGCTTTCTCTTGTTACAAGAAGCGCTTCCAGTTTCTTTTTGGTTGCCTGAAGTTCACCATCATAAAGTTTTACAAGAAGTGTTCCCTTTTTTACCGCCCTGCCTTCGGGAATGTTTATTGAAACCACTCTTCCCTGAGTCTCAGGCATTAGGAGGACTTCTTCTAAAGCTTTAAGTGTCCCGCCAACCTCGATTTCCTGCTTTAGAAGTGATGGTGTAACAACAAAGCCAATGACCGGCGGGCTGTTTTTCCCGCGAGCCCCTGGAGCTTTTTCTGTCTCTTTTTTTGTATTGCAACCCGATAGAGTAATGAGTAATATGCTTAGTGCAATGACTGATAATTTCATTGCTTAAATATACTAAATCTTAAAGACTCATTCCTCTTATTATCCTAATAACTTTACCATTTGAAACTTTAAACAAATAAACTCCAGTCCCCATTTTGTGTCCGCTATTATCTCGGCCATTCCAGCGGGCTATGCAGGTTTTTGGATTAAGG
>JAEUSG010000731.1 GCA_016788315.1 Fibrobacterota bacterium
GCGGCTGCATCGGGATCTTCTTTCATAAGAAGGTCGCCCATCTCCTTCTGGAGAGCTGGAGCAGCTTTTACACCGTTAAGCTGTGCAAGTGTAGCTGCTGCCTTCTTGTTCTGACCGCCACGTACATACAGGTCAGCCAAAGTACGGAGTGCCTTCTCATCTTTACCGTTGGAAGCAACATATCTGACAAGTATAGGTTCTGCGCTCTTATCATCTTTGGACGCAACATAAGCGGAGGCAGCTCCTAAATCAGAATCAAAGCGAGCTGTTCCACCCTTACCTTTAAGTTCCGACAATGTTTTTACTGCAAGAGCACTGTTGCCTGTTGCAAGATATGCAGCTGCAAGACGTTCAAGATTTTCAGTTTTGCCGGGATCCTTTACATTAAGTGCTTCCAGATAAGGAAGTGCACTCTTCAAATCAGACTGAGCATAATAACTCTCCGCAAGGCCACGGATACTACCTTCTTCGTAAGCTTTATCGCTTTTTGAAACAAGCAGTGCCTGAATAGCTTTTACATAATCCTTATTACGTAAATGAAACTGACCAACTTTAAACTGCGCAGCAAAATCTTTTGGATCTGATTTCAGAGCCTGTTCATATGCCGCAACTGCTTCGGCAGTTTTGCCAAGTCCTTCAAGAGCAAATGCATATGAAAGGTAGGCCTTTCTGAGAACTGCTGCAGGTGCTGTTTTGGAATCAACAACCTTTTTAAGAACCACTTCAGCTTTTGAGTACTCTTTGCGGGAAAGATAGCAGTGACCAAGTGTTACAAGCTGTTCAACAGCATCCTTTTTCAGTATTGTATAGCGTTCCAGCGGAGGAACAGCTGCGGTACTATCACCTGCTGCAAGATAGATGTTTGCCAGTCTGAGATTCATTGCAGCATCTGGCTTGATATCAACAAGTTTTTCAAGTTTTTCAGCAGACTTCTTTGAATCTTTTTTGCCTTCGTAAATATCAACAAGGGCTGTTAATGCGGCAATGTTTCCATTGTCAGAAGCTAGAATCTGCTCATATGCCGCAGCTGCTTCATCGATCTTCTTTTCGGCCATGTATACAGCTGCAAGCTTAAGAGTGAATGCTCCCCCTTCAGTTCCGCCCGTTCTCTGCCTTTTCGCATAAAGTTCAATTAGACGATCATTGCGCTTGAGACCTTCGTAAAGAACTATAAGTTTGTCCATTATGGACACGTCATCTTTCTTTACTAAAAGAACTTTTTCGTAGGCGGCAGCTGCTGGTGCGGTCTTTCTATTTTGCGAAAGAACCTCAGCATAATGATATTGAAGTTCAGTATCCTGAGTCCTCTTTGAAACGGCTGCTGACAGAGGAGCTTCAGCTTTAGCAGGCTGTTTGAGAGCATAGTAGCTTTCACCGAGAACAAAATCCGCTCTGTCATCAGATGGGTTTACTGCTTTTACCTGAGCATATGCAGCTGCGGCTTCAGCATAACGCTTTGCCTCATAATCAAGTTCACCCTTTCTGGAGAGGTATGCTACGTTTCTGGAATCAACTGTTATAAGTGCAGCAAGGACAGGATAGAGCGCTGCAATATTACCTTTTGCCTCGTAAATCTGACGAAGCGCCTCAAGAGTTGCTTTATCTTTTTGTCCCGATTTTACAAATTGTTCATACGCAGATGCTGATGCGTCCGGATCCTCTTTAATCAGAAGATCGCCTATCTCCTTCTGCAAAGATGCAGCAGGTTTTACATTATTAAGCTGTGTAAGAACTGCGGCAGCTTTTTTATTCTGGGTTGTACGAACGTACAGATCTGCAAGTGCTCTTAGAGCTTTTTCGTCCTTACCGTTTGAAGCGATATACTTAACAAGAATCGGCTCTGCGTTTTTGTCATCTTTAGCTGAAAGGAAAGCATATGCAGCACCGACATTTGAATCGAACTTGGCGATTCCGCCCTTACCGTTCAGTTCCGCAAGAACTTTAACTGCGGCCTGATTGTTACCAGCAGCTAAATAGGCTTCTGCAAGACGTTCCAGCACGACTGCATTTCCAGCCTCTTTTTTATTCAGCTGTTCAAGATAAGGAAGAGCGTTCTTAAGATCTGACAAGGCATAATAACACTCTGCCAAACCTCTTACGCTGCCATCTTCAAGGGCTTTGTCATTCTTTGAAACCAGCAATGCTGTAACTGCAGCACTGAAATTTTTATTCTTAAGGTGGTAAGTTCCGACCTTATATTGTGCAGCATAATTCCTGCTGTCGGATTTCAAAGACTGCTCGAGAGCGGCAACAGCTTCTGCTGTTTTGCCAAGTCCTTCTAAAGCAGTTGCAAGAGCAAGGTAGACGGCAGATATTCCTGCGCCAGATGCGCCCTTAAGGTCAACAACTTTTTTAAGAACGACCTCAGCCTTTCCATACTCTTTAAGAACAAGATAACACTGTCCAAGGAGAAGCATCTCTCCTGCTGCATCCTTTTTGAGCAGCGTATATCTTTCCAAAGCAGGAACTGCTTTTGCACTGTCGGCGGAGGCAATGTACATATTTGCCAGACGAAGATTTAGAGCAGCATCAGGCTTCAGTTCAACAAGTTTTTCAAGTTTTTCCGCAGCCTTCTTGGAGTCCTTTTTATCTTCGTAAAGATCAGCTACCGCTAGAAGCGCCGCAGCATTCGAAGGGTCAACACGGAGCAGTGTCTCAAAAGTAAGGATTGCCCTGTCAGGTGCCTTTAGAGCAAGCTGAACCGCTGAAAGTTTTGTAAGTGTTGCTGCATCCTGTACAGAAAGCTCCATTCTTTTGGCATAGAGAGCTTCTAGGCGGCTGTTGTTTTTAGCATTTTCGTAAACTGCAATCAGTTTTTCAAGAGTAACTTTATCAGAGCCGTCCGCAACGAGCATCTTTTCGTAAAGCGGAGCAGCAGCGGCGTTCTTTGAATTCTTTTCATATACCTCTGCCAGCTGCTTTGCGAGCGCAAGATCAGCGGTATCCTCTTTGTAGGCTTCTGCTAAAGGGAGTTCAGCTTCTGCATATTTCTGAGAATAGTAGTTTGAAAGACCGAGGTTCCTGTTAAGTTTTTCCTGTTTAGGAGCAACCTTTGCAACTTCTGAGAAAGTAATAGAAGCTTTCTGGTACTCTTTCCGTAGAAACTCGATTCTACCCTTCTTGAATAAATATACAGGACTTTTTGGATCAATTTCTGTCAGAACAGTAAGGACTGGATACGCTTTTTCAGGTTCATTTGCACTTTCGTAGATATTGAAAAGAGTATCAAGAACCTTTTTATCTTTCGGATTTTTCTTAAGATAAACTTCATAGGCTGCAGACGCCTGTTTGGGTTCTTTGAGAGCCAGGTACAAATCCGCGATTTCACGGCGTATATTGTTGTCGTCGGTAATAACCAGCAGAGATCCAAGCCTATCAACCGCACTGGTATAATCCTTTGAGGCGGTTTCGATATCAGCTAGCATTCTCAAGATTTTCGGGTTCTTGGAATCTGTTGTGAGTGCCTGTACCAGCATTCTGCGTGCAGATTGCGACTCACCAGCTTTAAGCTGAGCCTCGGCCGCAGTAACGCTGCCGCTGAAACTCTTTTCGACCTCTACAGCACCCATTCTTTTGAAAACCTGAGAAACAGCATCTAATTTACCAAGTGCAAGAAGAGTAGCTGCCAATTTCGTGTTCAATGTGTTATCAGAAGGGGCATTTTTTGACGCAGCTTCCAAATTTGGAAGAGCTGTAACATAATCAGCTGACTCGTAGGCTGAAACCGCTAGCCCTAACGTAAGATCGTCGCCCTTGACGCCCAAAGCCTTAGCTTTAAGGAATGCCTCTTTCGCTGGAGCCCATTCCAACGCATCCATTTTATACTTTGCGAGCAGGTGCCAGGCCTCTGCCAGCTTAGGATTCGCTGCTACGGCGGCTGCAAGGTCTTCTGCAGCTCTAGCACTCTCTTTTTTTGCAATGAGTGCTTTTGCTCTAAGAAGCGCTACTTCACCGGCATCGACAGGCTTTTTGTTCTTGTCGGCCATTATCTCTGCAGTTACCGAAACGGTTTTATCAAACTGTCCGGCTTTAAAGTACAGATTGGCAAGAGTAAACATATCTGTCCAAGCATCAGACTTTACAATAAGATAATCAGCCAAGGCGCTTACAGCTTTGGCTGTATCACCTGAGGATAGCAGCATATATGCAAGCTTCCTGTTTCCTTCAGGAGTTGGATCGATCTGCATTAATTTGCCAAGAAATTCAATTTCCTTTGCTTTATTTTTCTGCGCGCTGTATATATCAAGTAATCCGGAAATGGCAGGAGCACTGTTACCGTCAGAAGCAAGTATTGCATTATAGGCATCTATTGCCTTGGCAGGATCTGTCTCTTTTAATAGGCCAGCCTGTTTGGCAAGAATCACAACATCACGTCCGCCGGCCTGCTCAAGCTGAATGGCGTAAAGAGCCTGCAATCTGCCTTTATTTTTCAGGCGCTCATAAATTGCAACAAGTCTGTTTACAGCTTCTGAATTCTTCTCTTCAATTTTGAGAACAGCTTCAAAACATTCTGCACTTTTTGCGTCATTATTTATTGCTTCAAAAGATTTTGCTGCAGAGGAATAAAGACGGACTTTATCTGCTTGAGAAGCCTGAGCAGCTGCCTTTTCAAGCTGCGGTGCTGCAACTTCAAATTTACTTATCTGGAATGCAGCGTCACCAAGATATGCTGAAAGTCCTTGATAAGCCGGAGAAATTGCAAGAACTGCGCTGAAAGCTTCAAATGCGGCATAAAAATCCTGCTTTTTAAATGCTATTACACCTTTTTTAAACTGATAAACTTCACTTTTAGGTGCTATTTCAAGAAGCTTGTTAAGCGTTTTGTAATATTCATCTGCATTTTGTGTCTGCTCGTAGTATGAAAGGAGATCTTCTAGCACCGTACGAAGACGTGGTTTGTCAGCCGCTGCAAGTTCGAGAGTAGTGTAGATAACGGAGTATTTTATCCGTTTAGCCTCATCAGATTCAGATTTTGCTATTTCAATAAGCTCATCTACAGAACCTTTATCCGGAGAAATTGCAACAGCCTTCTCTAGTGCAGCTATCTCTTCCTGACGATTGTTCTGCGCCTGATATATCTGGCGAAGCATTCTCCAGGCTGCGGCTTCGTTCGGGTTTTGTGCGACTATACCCTGAAGAAGATTTTTTGCTTTATCGAATTGCAGCCTGTCGAGTAATTCCTGCGCCTCCTTGAGTTCAGGTGTAGGCTGTGCGGGGTTCTGAGCGACCACAGCGAACAGCATCAGTGCACAGAGAATTAAACCCATCTTTATAAAACGCTTCATGGAAAATGCCTCCAATTATACATTTAGGTGCTTTTATGGCTGAAAACAGCAGCCGTATATAATATATATCTCGTTGGAACATATATATTTATAGACTCTGACATCAATGAAAATATGGCTCCGACCCCCTCTTTAGGGTTTCAGAACCATCGCGTCAAGTGAAATATTTAAAAAAACGAAAAAAAACGTGGTTTATGCGACGAAGTGTGATCTACATCACAACTAATTCAGCATTTAGACCGCCCGCCTGTTTTATGGCCTGAAATATCGCCATAATATCCCGTGGAGATGCACCTATGCCATTTAAAGCTTTTGCCAAATCACCGACGTTGGTGGTTTTAGGAAGCACAACTACTTCCGGCTTTTCCTCTTCGACTTTCAAACTGTCATTGCTTACTTTTTCTGTTTTACCCATACTGAAAGAGTTGGGCTGAGCAACCTCTGTTTTCTCCTGAACAGAAACGGTAATGGCACCATGCGAAACAGCGACAGCGTCAATGGTTACATCTGAACCGGCAACTATAGTTCCTGTCTTTTCGTTAATAACAACTTTCGCAGTTCTTGATGGTTCAAAACGGAGATTTTCAACAGTTGAAATAAATGGCATAAGATCACTCGCAGCATTCTTTGGAACTGTAATCACTACCGTCGAAGCGTCTAATGCCTTAGCACTCCCTGCACCGACAGAGCTGTTTATAGCCTTGGCTACTTCCACTGCAGAGGTAAAGTCAGGACTGATGAGAGTAAGACGTAGATTTTCAGCAGTAATGATATTGCTGATAACCTCCTGTTTTACTATAGCTCCACCTGTAATCTGCCCTGAAAGAGTATGATTTTTCTTGCGCATTGTACTTTTAACTTTTCCAACACTGTACCCTCCTACTGAGAGTGCGCCCTGAGCCATGGCGTATATTTCACCTTGTACGTCCTGTAGTGGGGTCATAAGCAATGTTCCCCCTTCCAGGCTTGAAGCATCGCCCATGCTTGAAACGGTAACATCCAACTTACTTCCCTTTTTT
>JAEUSG010000683.1 GCA_016788315.1 Fibrobacterota bacterium
TACTTTCTGTATAGTGTTCTTGCCTAAAATAGTATTCAGATTATCTATTAGATTGTCAATGGAGTAGCCGCCGCGCTTGTTGCCCGTAATTCCAAACAGCGAAAAATCCTTACGAACCTGTGCAGATGTAACTTCAACCGCTTCAGCAAGATAGTCGGAAAAGATTTTTTGAAATCCGAGAGCTTTAAATCTGTAAAGGGCGCTTTTATAATTAGAAAGGCGGTTTACTGCATTTTTGTTAGATACGATTATGTTTTTCATAATGCTTTTCCTTGGACGAAGATGTATCATTATAATTAATTCGCAGCGGGAACTTCAATCTGACGTTATTTTTATATATATTCTCCAAAATCAATAATTTACGGAGAATATTATGAATGATCGGAAGAGTTTTTCAACTGTAATTTCAAATTGGCGAAAACTCTCTGTTGTTGAACTGAGTAGAGCCTGGAGCGGTATAAAAAACTTTACAAGACGTACATTTACTGACTCTCTTCATCCCGATTTACCGCCCAAAGATGCGGAAAAACTTTTGCGTCAGATTAAGGATTGTCTTGAAACTTCTGATGGTGGTGCATCCAGTCAGGCACATGCAGTTGAGATTGGTTCACAATATTTTGAACTCTCTACTGAAGGACGGAAAAAGTTCCTTAAAATATTGGCTGAAAACTTTGATGTTGACCGCAAAAAAGTAGAGTCTGCTATAGCTAAATATACAGGAGCAATATCAGATACAGATCTTTTTAAGGGTGAAATTGCTTTGAAAGAGGCATTGACTCCTCCAAGGTTGACCTTGCTCAAACAGTTTAATGCATTGCCTCAGGGGTTTAAGTTTCTAATAGATCTTCGTGCAGATATACTGCCGATGAAGAAGGAGAGTGTTCCTTTAAGTAAACTGGAAAGTGATCTTAAAGAGATTCTTGCTTCCTGGTTTGATGTGGGATTGCTCGATTTGCGAGAAATAACCTGGAATTCTTCCGCATCATTACTCGAAAAACTGATCAAATATGAGGCCGTCCATGCAATTTCATCCTGGCAGGATTTGAAGGATCGTTTGGATTCCGATAGACGCTGTTATGCTTTTTTCCATAACAAGATAGATCAGGAACCTCTAATTTTTGTAGAAGTTGCTCTTGTCGATAAACTTGCTGATAGTATTCAGAAGGTTCTTGATCAAGAAGTAACGCCTTTGAATGTTAAAGATGCAAATACTGCCATTTTTTATTCTATCTCTAATACTCAAAAGGGCTTAGCTGGTATTAGCCTAGGAAACTTTCTTATAAAAGATGTTGTTGAGAAAGTTTCAACAGACATACCGAATATCAAAAATTTTGCAACGCTTTCACCAATTCCTGGTTTTAGAAGTTGGCTTGATAAAAAACTTGGCACTGAAGATGCCGATAAATTTTTAGAACCAGTTAAAAAAGAGATAAAAACCGTTCTTCCTGAAGGAAAGAAGGGAGCAAAAGGCCTATCAGAATTCATTGGTTCTGCTGAATTTGTTAAACAGCCGCAAACAGAGCCACTTTCAATAATACTAAAACATCTTTGTGCATACTATATACTGAAAGAAAAACGCGATGGGAAAGCACTAGATCCTGTAGCTAATTTTCATCTGACTAATGGAGCAAGAGCCGAACGCATTAATATTATGGCAGACATTTCGCCAAAAGGAGTTAAGGAATCTTACGGAATTATGATAAACTATCTTTACAAACTATCAGATATTGAAGAGAATCACGAAA
>JAEUSG010000768.1 GCA_016788315.1 Fibrobacterota bacterium
GGCCTGAATATATTCTTGCGTAGGATAGTTTTCCTACGAAAGGATCACTTTGAATTTTAAAAACCAAAGCTACAAAAGGCTCGCGATCTGAGGGCTTTACAGAAACAGACTTTGTTAGATCATGTCCACTGATACCATTTACTGCACCTTTATCTATTGGCGAAGGAAGATAATCAGTTATTGCATCCAAAAGGAGCGGTACTCCCTTATTTTTAAATGCAGACCCGCAAAGAACCGGAACAAATTTCATTCCAATTGTACCAATTCTGATAGCGTTTTTAATTTCTTCGACGGATACCGTTTTCCCCTCAATAAGGGATTCTAGTAAAGTGTCGTTAAACTCAGAAAGCACATCAAGAAGAATTTCTCTGTGCTTTTTCACCTGCTCAAGCATTTCAGTTGGAATTTCAGTTTCAGTTGATTTGATTCCGAAATCCTCATCGTTAAAGACAAGAGCTTTCATTGTTACCAAATCTACAACGCCTTTAAAATTTTCCTCGCTGCCGATAGGCAACTGCAAAATCAAGGGCTTAGCTGATAATTTACCACACATTTGGTCTACAACCTTACCGAAATCTGCTCCTGCCCTATCCATTTTGTTTACAAATGTCAGACGCGGAACATTGTACCGATCGGCTTGATGCCAAACAGTTTCGGACTGAGGCTGAACACCGCCTACAGCGCAAAATACAACCACTGCACCATCCAGAACTCTCAAAGAACGTTCAACTTCAACAGTGAAGTCGACATGACCGGGGGTGTCAATTATGTTGATAGTACAGTTATGCCACTGACACTGTGTGGCTGCGGCCGTGATTGTTATACCACGCTCGCGTTCCTGTTCCATCCAGTCCATGATGGTATTTCCTTCATGAACCTCTCCTGGCCTATGGATTCGACCGGTATAGAGTAAAATTCTCTCTGTTACCGTCGTTTTGCCCGCATCAATGTGGGCAACAATCCCAATATTTCGTAAAGAACGTAAAAAACTATCTTCTTGGCTCGAAGCCATGCTAACTAACTACTATCTCCAACGGAAATGAGCGAATGCTTTATTAGCTTCGGCCATTCTGTGGGTATCTTCTTTTTTCTTTATTGCAGAACCTTCGTTATTGGAGGCAGCCACAAGCTCCATACCGAGCTTATGAGCCATATCCTTCTCACGACGAGCTTTGGCTGCTTCAACAATCCAACGGATTCCAAGAGCTGTACGTCTATCTGGTGGAACTTCCATTGGAATCTGATAGTTTGCACCACCAATACGACGTGATTTTACTTCAACCGAAGGCTTAACATTGTTTAGAGCTTTTTTAAAAACAGACAAACCATCTGTCTGTGCTTTTGTAGAAGCCAAATCGATTGCACTATAAAAAACGCGCTCAGCAACACTTTTTTTGCCTTCGCGCATAATACCATTTATAAACTTTGCTACCAAAGTACTGTTGTACTTATAATCAGCTACACTTTCTCTGCGTTCCGCACGTCTTCTTCTTGACATATTTAATTAAATCCTTACTTCTTTGGACGTTTAACGCCGTACTTTGATCTACTCTGTTTTCTGCCGTCTACACCACTTGTATCAAGTGCACCGCGCACGATGTGATAGCGAACACCAGGAACGTCCTTAACACGACCTCCGCGAATAAGAACAATTGAGTGTTCCTGGAGATTGTGACCTTCGCCGGGAATATAACAGATAACTTCCATTTTATTCGTTAAGCGGACGCGAGCGACCTTTCTTAACGCAGAATTTGGCTTCTTAGGTGTTGTCGTATAAACACGAGTACATATGCCACGCTTCTGAGGGTTACCCTTGAGCGCTGGAGCAGTAGTTCTGTTAACCACTGCAACCCGGCCTTTTCTTATCAACTGATTTATTGTCGGCATTAAATTCCTTATCCTCTGTGTTAAAAAGTTTTAGAATATAAATTAAATACTTAACGGTGTCAACAAATTTATCATAATTAAATTAAATAATTAAAATATGACCTCTTCAGATTCTTCCTGCTCACGCGCATTATCAAGAAGATCTGTATTATCTGCTGAACTTAAATCCATTCTTATCTCGGAGTCCAGATCCTTGATACGCACATTAGCATATGTATCTGCACCAGTGCCGCAAGGAAGAAGATTTCCCATGATAACATTCTCTTTAAGTCCATAAAGCTTATCTATGCGACCTGCAACAGCTGCATCGGAAAGGACTCTTGTGGTTTCCTGAAAAGAGGCCGCAGAGATAAAGCTGTCGGTTGCAAGTGAAGCTTTAGTGATACCAAGCAACTGAGGTTGATATTGTGCAGTTTTCCTACCACTTTCAAGAAGTATTTGATTGACGCGAAGAATATCATTCTTAGAGACACTTTCACCTTCAATAAAATCAGAATCACCTTCATCGGTAATACGCACTTTGCGAAGCATCTGCTTTACAATAGACTCGATATGCTTGTCATTAATAGTCACACCCTGTAAACGGTAAACTTCCTGGATTTCATTAAGAAGGTATTTCTGAACAGCATTTTCTCCGTTGATTTTAAGGATATCATGAGGATCGATTGGACCTTCACAAAGACGTTCACCGGCCATTACACGATCACCTTCATGGACTCTCATGTGCTTACCGTGTGGAATGAGATAAGAGAACGCTGAATCGCTGTCCTTCTTGGAATTACTTACACCGGTACTCTTAACAAGAACCTTCCTGTAGCCTCGCTCATCCCCTTCAAAGGAGACGATTCCTTCAATCTCAGAAACAACAGCAGGATCTTTTGGCTTTCTGGCTTCGAAAAGTTCAGATACGCGCGGAAGACCGCCGGTGATATCTCGTGTCTTGGCGCTTTCACGTGGAATCTTCGCCAAAACATCACCTTCACTGATTGAAGCGCCATCTTCAGCAACAATATATGCACCTGTTGGGAGCGAAATACTATTCTGCTTCTGGCCGGAATTGTTGACGATCAATAGAGTCGGATGAATTTTCTTATTTCTGTGTTCAGTTACGACAAGATTTTTCAAACCTGTTGTTTCGTCGTATTCTTCTCTTACTGTTTCTTTGTCCTTAACACCGGAATACTTAAGTGTACCGCTGCGGTCAGCAAGTATAAGAAGGTTATATGGGTCCCATTCAAATACAAGATCGCCCTTAGTAGCCTTTTTATCCTGAGCAACCTTAAGATTTGCACCATAAGGCACGTTATAGCGAACAAGCTGCCTGCCGTTATCATCTTCTACTACAACTTCTCCGTTACGGCTGATAACAACCGAGTTTCCGCCATTTTCAACAACCTTAAGCTCTGAGAAACGGATAATACCGCTCTTCTTCAATATCTGCTTTGATTGTGAAGCAATGCGACCAGATGTACCACCGATGTGGAAAGTACGTAGCGTAAGCTGTGTACCAGGTTCACCGATTGACTGTGCCGCCATAACTCCAACGGCTTCACCGATATGAACGACTCTGCCGTGAGCAAGGTTTTTACCGTAGCACTTAATACAGACACCACGCTCAGCCTCACAGGTTAGAACAGAGCGAATCATTACTGATTCGATACCGGATGTTTCAATTTTCTTGGCAAGTTCCGGAGTGATATATGTTCCCTGTGCAGCAAGCAGTTCATCAGAAACAGGATGATAAACATCCTGCTGAAGGAATCTACCGTTAATTCTGTTTGAAATAGGTTCAATAATCTCCTCGCCTTCTCTCAAAGGCTCCATTTCAAGACCGCGCAATGTTCCGCAATCATCAACAGAAATAATCAAGTCCTGAGCAACATCTACAAGACGCCTTGTAAGATAACCGGCATCAGCTGTTTTAAGAGCAGTATCAGCAAGACCTTTTCTGGCACCGTGAGTAGAGATGAAAT
>JAEUSG010000070.1 GCA_016788315.1 Fibrobacterota bacterium
ACAGGGCGCAGGTGAACGGACACGAAGGCTCTACCGCAAATAACTTTGGCAATTTGGGTGAGGGCGCGACTCTGAGGAAGGTGCATTTGCAGACGGGAGCGACCGAACCGCCATACCGTTGTTGTATGCTGTGTTTGCGCCTGCCTTTGGTCTTTCATTATTGTTTGCGCCGTGTCTTTAGGTGAAGCCCAGGGATGGGCTGAACTTGTATTTTTTTCATTAGAATTTATATCCGAAGTAGAATGGAATATTAACAGAATACCCATCAATTGAAACTTCCGCATCGTCGAATTTAGGGTTGACGTATTCATATTCAACACCTATTCCAAAAACTAGCCTGTTTTGTGTAACAAAATCCATGTTTAAACCTGCAAGCCATCCAATACCTTTGCCAGATCCAGGAAAAAGATCAAAATGTGGTGTGAGAAGTTTACTGTATTCATTATCTAAAGTGAGTAAATCATAATTTAACCCAAGTTTTCCAATAATTCGTATTAAAACGTCCGGCATTTGTGCCTGAACGGCTGTGCCAATAAAGCAAAGCCGAAATGTTGTTTCATCGTATAATGAAATGTCTTCAAAGCCTTTATTAGAACCGTTCGTACTTTTTAAAAATTGATAATCAAATTCAGCACCAAGTTTATTTTTGAAATATCTAGCATTAATCCCTAGTGCATATTTTGTATATCCGGATGGTGATGGCTCTAGATTTGTTTTAGTTTGATTTCCTTTTAGTAATGGCCCCACTGAGCATGATAGCAACAATTCAAATCCAGTATTTTTTATTGTATCAGTAATGTATAGTTGTGAATGTGATTTAGTTATTAAAGAATCTGTGAAGAAATCGGCATAGGTTACAAAGCAACCAGATGCCCATGGGTCTGGCTTATTAAAATTGTACATGTTGATAATTTTGGCACCAATATGACAACCATCATTTTTTATAAGAGCAATAACATCATTTTCCGAACAATTGACACCGTAACTATTATCGCCAACAATAATTGTGCCGATTTTTTTGTATTTAGATTCTAGGTCTATTTCATTTTTTAAAATTTGGATTTCACAATCGCTTACTTTACGCGGTGGCGCATAGTATCCCTTCCGTGTAACGTCTGGAGCACAATGTGTAAAAGCGATAAGAATAAAAAATGGAATTGTTTTATATAAGAACTTTTTGATTATTTGCATATAATTCCTTTTCTGTTTCTTCTGCACTGCCTAGGAAGGGCAGTGCTGTTTTCGGCGCAAACTGTATTTTTCTCTTTCTGTCTTTGGCGCAAACATTGCATACAACGTATAGGTATGGCGAAGTTGCCAACTTTATTTGTGCCGAAGTGCCGTGAACCTGCGAACTGTGCCCGAACGAGCAATGCGAGTGAGTGGACACAGGGCGCAGGTGAACGGACACGAAGGCGTTTCCGCAAATAACTTTGGCAATTTGGGTGAGGGCGCGACTCTGAGGAAGGTGCATTGCAACGCGGGAGCGACCGAACCGCCATACCGTTGTTGTAAGCTGTATTGCCGCTGCCTTTTGTTTTCCGCGCGTTGCCTTTAATTTTATTTTCATAATCTGTTTATCGTTTTACTTGAAAATGATTTAACGTCAGAAATAATTCCATGCCTAGTTTTTCAGCTAATCTTATCGATGCAACATTGGAATCTTTAACTTGATATCTAGGTAAATTATTGGATTCTAAAATTGAATTGAGTGCACTTATTACAATAGTTTCAGCATAGCCTTTTCTTCGATATTTTTCTAAAGTAAAAACACCTGCAATTTCCCATATGTTAGTGTGATTAGGAAATATAAAACAACCAGAAGCAATTTCATCGTTTTGCATTATCGCAAACCACTTTGCGCCTGATTCAAAATACTTGTGAAGTTCACTCTCGGAGTATGGCTGAAGAGCCCTAATCATTTTATCGTTCAGTACATTAGAAACCATAACGTTATCTGAAGGTTTCGAAGGTATTACAGATCTAGTTGAATACGACAAAAGTGAACATGATATTTTTGAAGCATATCTATCAATAATATCTCTTTCAATTTCAGCGTCATATGTTTTGACAACACAGTTTTCGTTGGGAAGATAATTGGCGTAGTTAAATTTGATTTTCGAATCAGAATTCGATATGAATACCGTCCACTTAGACTCAGGATACATCAATGCATCATGTGCGAGTCTATTTGACGGGAACATTGCTAAAATGATCCACCCATCAGAATTTCTATCCACAATCAATTTTAGACATTCTTTATAATAGACAATATGCTTTAATGTCGCTAAGTTTTTAAACGCATCTACTTGGAGTAATGACATTGCGGTTTGATATTTAATATTGTTTTCCATTTTTTTCTGCTTTACGCGCGGTTCTTTGTCTTTGCGGCAATATGGCTTACAACGTTCAGGCATGGTGAAGTTGCCAACTTATATTGTGCCGTAGTGCCGTGAACCCGTGGACGGTGCCCGAGTGAGCGAATGCGAACGAGTGGACACCGCCTCGGGAGAACGGACACGAAGGCATTACCGACAAAACCTTGGCAATTTGGGTGAAGGGCGGTTCCTCCGCCCGTAACCACCATGCCGTTGTTGTAAGCTGTGCCTGCCGGTGCCTTTCGTGTTTTGTTTTCATGTCTTGGGCGCGCCTTAGATTGAATCGCGTTTTTTAATTGCTTCTTTTGCTCCATTTGGTAATTTTGAGAACAGATTTTTCAATTTATTTGGTCTAGAAATACGGTCTTCAACTATTTGATTAACAAGTTCAAATAATGGAATCGCAATTGAAGAAATATCGCTATCGTTTAATTCGCCTGGATGAACTGCGTTATTGCCAACAACCCTAACAATATCTAATGCTTGTTGTATTTCAATTGGTAAACCTTTTGTCACAAGTGCTTTAATATCATTATTAATATTTGAGCCGCTTTCACCAAGGTGTTTGCATAGCTTTTGAACACACAAACGAAGTAGTGCAGCTGAACTTTTAGGTGAAAACCCTACAATGTTTCGTGCTTCTTCATAAGCTGAACAGATTTCTTTTGGCATATCAGGGTGCGGAAGGGGAGCGACAGAACCAACGGGTAGAATTAAAGTTCCTTCGTCTATATCTTCATCTGGTTGGATCCAAAAGCAATCTTTCCTACAATGAGCACATCGTGATTGCATAAGTGGTGTTCTCAAAAAAGAATTTTGACGACCAAATTCATTGTATATCTTGCTCCAATACATGTGTGCGAAAGCACCGCAATGGGGGCAATTAAAAGCTTCCTGAATAAACTTTGGTTGAACATATTCCATAAACTTGCCTTTCATATTTGTGTGTAATTGTGGTTATGTTTTTATTTGCGCGCCCCGTCTTATGTGTCTTTTTGTCTTTCCGGCAGGCATTGCTTACAACGGTGAGGTTACCAGAAGTGCGGCGGTCGGCTCTTAGCGAAAGAAGTAGCAATGAGTTCTGCCGACCGATGGAGCGACTGCGGCTGAACCCGTGACGGAGGCACGCTTTTGCGGGCCGACAAGACACGGGTGAAGATGGTGAACGCGCCGGACCGCCGTAGGACGGGCCGGACCAGTGAACCACAGCAGTCGTGGAATGTACCGCATTTGGGTCAAATTGGCGAAAGAATTCCATAATTATATTAACCTTTTGCCAATTTGCCTGGTAACCGGTTGTTGTAAGCTGTGCCTGCCGGATGCCTTTTGTTTTGGGCGCGCTTTTCTTTCGTTTTAATGAATTTGCAAACTGGATATGCCGTTGATTTCGGAAAGAGCCTTGAAAATTATGTTCAAATCCTGATCATAAAATATTTTTGCGGTCGATTCCACCTTGATTGTATTGGTTCTTATATCTTTCGTAAGGTTGATAGATTTGATCGAAATGCCAAAAGTTGTTAAAACAGATTTAACTTCTTCAATGAAACCCGGACGGTCCAATCCTTGAAGGGATACTGTTCGAGTAGTTCGGTTATGTAAATACCTTTTCTCGATAAAGTCTAAAGCGATTAATGCGAATAAGACGCAAAGCGTTGTCGCTACTCCAATGACATAATAACCGGCTCCAACTGCAAGACCTATGATTGCAGTGGTCCAAAGACTTGCGGCAGTTGTTAAGCCTTTTATTCCCGCTCCATATCTAAAGATAGCACCCGCACCCAAGAAGCCGATGCCGGATATTACCTGCGCGGCCATTCGCTCTGGATCCCCATTGGATGCCACTGTGCGAAATTGCATGGATAGGTTAATGGAGATACACATAGCGATTGTTGCGCCTAGAATAAGAATAAGATGTGTACGGAGTCCTGCGGGTTGGTCGTGTCTTTCTCTTTCCAAACCAATAAGTCCGCCAAAAACGGCGGCAATAATTAGTCGAATAAGAATTTCAGATTGAGTTAACATGTGATGCCTTTGTTAAGAAGGAATATACAATATTTTCTTGTTTTCGCGCGCCCTGCCTTTTGTCTTTCCGGCAGGCATTGCTTACAACTAGTCGCATGATGCCATTCAAAATAGCTACTCCTGTCCTCTCATGTCAACATACATGCTGATTTGCATTGGTATGGTGCCCTTTGTTGTGTGAGGATGTCATCATGTAGGGTTCTTGTGGAGAGAGAGGCGTGAGAGGGGGCTTTGGATTCGGCCGATTACTTTTGCGCTGACGTGAGTGTAAATCTCAGTTGTCTTAGAACTTGAATGCCCTAACAATTCCTGGATATATCGCAAATCCGTTCCCTGTTCTAATAAGTGGGTAGCAAAGCTGTGCCGTAAAGTATGTATTCCGCCGAGTTTTGGAAGACCGGCTTTGATGCATGAATTGTCGAAAATTTTAGAGACGGTTCTTCGGTTGAGTAACTCATTTGTCTTTTCACTTAAAAACAGATGCTCCTGAGCTGGATTTTCGCTGAGTAATGCGGATAATTCCTGGATTATTATGGGGTCAAGCATTAGAATTCGGTCTTTTTCCCCTTTACCATGTTGGAGGCGGAGAAGTTTTTTGTCCAAATCAAAATCTGAGACTTTTAATGTTCGCAGTTCTTCAAGGCGTAGTCCGCAGCCGTAGGCAAGCATAAGCAGCAGACGGTGTTTTGGATTTTTAGTTGCGCTGATGAGTTTTCCAATTTGCTGTTCAGAGTATACTTTTGGAAGAGTTCTGCCGGTTTTCATCCGTGGGATGCTGTCTATGGAAATTGACTTCTTTTGGATTTCAGAGAAATAAAAACGCAATGCACAGCTTTGAAGATTTATTGTTTTTGGAGTAAGCTGTTTATTGTCTTTTAAATAGAGGATGTAATTTTTAAACGCTGTCTCATCTTCTTGATCTGTAGAACCGCGCCATCTAAGATATAAAGAGAGGATATCACAATAGTTGGCGATAGTTCGCTGGCTGTAGTTTCGAACTTTAAGTGCTGTCCTGAGTTGGTTTATAGTGTCGGAAATGGTTACTTCATACTTTTTTGTCGGTTCTGGTGGTGGGGATATGAGTTCGAGATGTAATTTTGAATAAACGATCTGAGAGTAAAAGAGACGGAGAGGCTCTTTTCGTCTATACTGTTCAATTTTAATGAAGTTCATCATATCCTCCCCTGCTATTGATGCTGGATTTATGGGATATGATTCAAGGTATTTGCGGACAATGGCCCAATAGAGCCGGCGTTTTTCGTCCGGTATCTTATTCTTTACTAGAATTGTTGAATATTTTTTCAATAATTCTGTTTGCCGATAAGCAAAATTGTATTGCTCTTTATTCTCTGTAATTTGTGTTTTTGTACTATACATATACTTAATTATTTGGTTCCCCAAATATAGTCATTTACATATTTATTTGACAATTTTATTTGCATCGGACTGGATTTGCTTAGTGTGCATGATAACAGATGCAGTGCTAAAACCTGAATTTAACGTAAAGCTGTCTAATTTAATGTTTCAACTCAGAAATCCAAAAAGCCAAATTGGAATTTTATTCCCATATCCAGATTCCATGTCATCAAGAGCAAGAAAACTGTTTTCAATATTTTTGATCTGCGAAAAATCTTTACTTTTCCCGCCAATCTCGAAAACGAACTTTTCATCGACTAGAAAATCACCTTCTACAGGAATTGCAATCTTGTGTGAATTATACAACATTGATACAAAGAAGGTCTCCCTGATACTTCCCTCATTGTTAATTGTTCTATTAATTGCATGATACTGATTCGGGTTAGCCAGATATATTTTACCATTTTTACCTATAGTGCCCATCCCTTTTCCAGCGGCTGGAACGAGACTTATAACACCGGCATCGTGCATATATGATAGGTAATTTTTTAGTGTTCTTTCATCACCTATGTCCATTAGTGTTTTGAGTTTTCTCATGTCCGGTGTAAATGGAACTGCTGAGGCCAGATAAGAAAGAAGCTTCTTTATTTTATGAACACTTGCGCCAGTTAAAGAAGGGTGTACGGATGGCAAGTCCGACTCAATGGCTGCTTGGATGCCCTGTTCAACTACAGTTTTGAAATTTTCAACATCTTCAAACTCATGGAAATATGGGTAGTAACCATTAACAAGATATTTTCTAAATAGTTGGATAACTCTTCTTTTGTCAGCTTCGAGTTTATTTATTACTGCTGATGCGATTTCTGTGTGTTTATTCAGAATATCTGAAAGTGATACAGTATCGAACTGCATATTTAACGACATTTCCAGATACTCTCTGAAAGAAAGCCCTCTAAGTCTATTAATGATTACCCTTCTGCTAAGATCGTGAGACCCTTTTAATATTTCAAGAGCGGAACTGCCGGAGGCGATTAATTTTAACGAAGGGAAAGTGTCATACAAACTTTTCAATTCAGAAGACCATTCAGGATATTTGTGAATTTCATCAAAGCAGATCAACTCGCCGCCATTGGAGTGGAATTTGTCGGCAATTTCATAAAGGGAGAACTTATTGACAAGAAAATGGTCTGCTTGTACGAATAATACTTTTTCAGGTGTTGGTGAGTTCTTACAATAATGCATTATATATTGTATTATTGCCGTAGATTTCCCGACCCCTCTTTCACCTAATAAAATCGAGAACCTGGAATTGAATGGTTTTTTCTGTAAAAAATTCCGCTCATAAGGTCTATTATGTGTCCGAATAAGATGCTGACTTAATTGAAACAATTCATGCATTGTGCCTCTCCTTGTTAGTATCGCAATACTAATATAACTACAATTTGTTAGTATCGCAATACTAACTTGCCACTTTTCCTTAAAAAGTATGCAGATTTCCTATGCATTTATGAGCAGCTATCTTACTATATCATACAAATATGTAGTTCTTATTTTATAATATACTACAAATATGTATTTTCATATATTTATTTAAATTTGCATAACTGAATGAATAACAGTGAGTTATCGACACTAATTATCTATTGGTACTCACATTGCATTGCATACTTATTCAAACCTAAACCCTTAAAGGAGGATTCTGTTTATGCCAACAATCAATGCCGGAGACACAGCCTGGGTAATTATGGGAGCAGCACTGGTACTGCTCATGACGCCGGGACTAGCCTTTTTCTATGGGGGTCTTGTCCGCCGAAAAAATATTCTATCAATATTAATGCAGTGTTTTATGGTAATCTGCCTGATAACTATTCAATGGACGGTTTTTGGATATTCTCTTTCGTTTGGTCCGGATGTAAAAGGATTTATCGGTAACCTGGACTGGGCATTTCTTAAAGGAGTTGGAGCTGATCCATTTGCCGGATACGCAGCAACGATTCCGCATTCTGTATTTATGATCTTCCAGTGTATGTTTGCGGTAATCACACCGGCGCTTATACTTGGAGCTTTTGCAGAGCGAATGAAGTTCTCAGCCTTTGTTGCTTTTATTCTCGTTTGGGCAACACTCGTTTACGACCCCATTGCACACTGGGTTTGGGGCCTTGGCGGTTTTCTTTCTCGCTTTGACGCTTTAGGAAATCTTAAAGCTTCAGGTGCACTTGACTTTGCGGGTGGAACAGTTGTTCATATCAACGCAGGCATTGCAGCACTTGTTACTGCACTTGTACTTGGTAAGAGACTCGGTCACCCCCGGCTTATTTCACCGCCGCATAATCTTCCCCTTTCGGTGCTTGGTGCGGGGCTATTGTGGTTCGGCTGGTTCGGCTTTAATGCAGCGAGTGCATTAGCAGCCAACGGACTTGCAGGCAATGCATTTATTACAACTCATATTGGAACTGCAGCAGCAGGACTGACATGGGCGATTCTGGATAAAATATTCACCAAAAAAGCAACCATGCTCGGAATGATTACAGGCGCTGTAGCAGGCCTTGTTGCAATAACTCCGGCTTGCGGATTTGTTAATCCAACCGGTGCAATATTCATAGGCATGGCCTCTTCTATTGTCTGCTTTGTCTTTGTTACTGTGGTCAAGCCGAAACTGGGTTATGATGATTCACTTGACGCTTTCGGTGTTCATGGAATCGGCGGAATTGTCGGTGCGCTTGCTACTGGACTATTTGCAACTGCAGCTGTTAATGGTGTAAACGGTCTCTTTTACGGTAATCCGGCCCAATTCATGATACAGGTTAAGGCTGTCGGAGTCACAGTAGTCTACTCTTTTGTTATGACTTTCATCATACTCAAGGTGATTGACAAGGTTATCGGACTTCGGGTAAACGAACATGAAGAGCGGGTTGGTCTTGACCTTACTCAGCACAGTGAATCTGCCTATACAATGCTTGATTAACATTTAAAGAATAAAGGAAATATTGATATGAAATACGTGATAGCAGTAATTCAGCCGGATCGGGTCGATCAGGTTCTTGCCAAACTTGAAGAGAAAGAGGTACACCTCGTTACAGTAACCAATGTTGTTGGACGTGGAAGGCAAAAAGGGGTCTCTGAAGTTTATAGAGGACATGTTGAGGCGGGCAGCTTACTTCGGAAGGTGAAACTTGAAATTGCAGTAAACGACGAATTTGTAGGAAAGACGATTGATGCGGTAATGGAAGGAGCCAGCACCGGAAACGTCGGAGATGGAAAAATATTCGTTCTCGACCTGGAACAGTGCATAAGAGTTAGAACCGGTGAAACAGGAAACGTAGCAATAGGCTGATTTAACTCAAAAAAGGGGCATTTATGTTTCGCAAGCATGCGGTAGCTATCTTCGTTATTGCAGTAATCAATCTCGCTTCAGGCTATTCCTATATGGCCTGGACTTCGATGACAGGCGAAAAGACGGTTGCGGTAAATCCATTTTTTTACGGCAGTCCTCTAAATAGTGAGTTTGGATTATCAACCGACCTCGTAGCTGGATATGGATTCACTCCAAAACTGGATCTTTTTGCCAATTTCGCTTCATTAAGCGTAGTTGGTGATCCCGGCAGTTATTCAGGTTCATGGATTATGCCGAGATATGACTTTGGAAATAGTGCAATTGGCGCTCTATTCATCGGAATGGCTAAAAATGTAGATGATGAACTCTCTCTTTATGGAGGACCTCAGTTTCATTTTTTCAGAGAGAATGACAATTGGGCATTGGAGTTGAATTTATCTGCAATGTTTTATGCAGAAAAGAATAGCGATCCGCTTGCGGGAGGTACAGTTGCTCCTGTTTACAAACTGGTCAAACAGCAGCTTTACCTTTTTGCTGAATTCAATCCTGCTTATTCTTTCGGTGATGGCGGCGGGTTTGACTTTAACATTGCCCCCGGTTTGTGGCTTGGAATACCTGAGACAGCTCATCAGTTTTCTCTTAGTATACCATTAAGCGGAATTAAAGATGGTTCGGTATCTGCAGGCATCAATCTCTGGTACTGGTACAGCTTTAGTTTACTTAAATAAAAAAAGGGCAGGAAATGAACTTTACAAAATCAATCAGCATTTCAAAGAAACTCTCTTTTTCACTGATAATTTTGTCTTTCGGCTTCCTGCTCTTTGGTTTTTACAGTTTTTTTACTCTTAATAATGTAAAGGTCAATGGACCCATATATAATGAAATTGTCCGCGGTAAAGATCTTATCGCGGACATTCTCCCTCCGCCGGATTACATAATCGAAACCTATCTTACAGCTTACGAATTGCGTGAAAACATTCAGGACGATGCAAAGGTTGCCGAACTTGAAACTTATCTGATAAACAAACTCAAAAAAGAGTATGTCGATCGACATAACTACTGGGTTGCTGATGACATCTATCTAATTAATGATGAAAAAATAAAGAAACTGATGTGTGAAGCCAGTTATGCACCTGCTATGGAGTTCTACAATACTATTGAAACAGAATATTTGCCAGCCGTTAAAAACAAAGATGTTGTATTAGTCGAAGAGCGGCTCAGAACAAAGCTTAAAAATCTATACACTGAACATAGAAAAAACATCGACTCCGTTGTATCGATGACACTAAGCCGAAACCTGGTTATCGAAACCAATGCTGCTCTTTCGATAAAGAATAAAACTGCACTTCTATTAATCATTCTGATTTTGTCTATGGCTATCGGAATTGGAATATTTGTTTTCATGCTTTTAAATCTGAAAAGGTCTCTCGCAGCCATTAATTCAAGAATCAGGGATATGGCTGACGGCGAAGGAGACTTAACAAAAAGGCTTGACACTTCCGGCAAGGATGAACTAGGTGAAATATCAACAAATATTAATTCCTTTGTTGAAAAGATACATGTTATTGTAAAAAAGATAGATTCAAGTTCTAAAACAGTTTCATCCACAGCTACCGATCTTTCCGGCAGCTCCAGACAGATTTCATCTAATGCAAATAATGTTAAAGAGCAGACAGGTCTTATTTCCTCTTATACGCAAAAACTTAGTTCCAATCTTCAATCTATTTCAACAACTGCTGAGGAGATGTCTCAATCCTCAAACAGTGTTGCTGTGGCTGTCGAGGAAATGAGCGCCTCTCTTAATGAGGTTGCAAAAAACTGCCAAAAGGAACTCATTATTGTAACTAATGCCAGCAACAGCGCCCGTGAGGGTAAAGCGATTATGGATAAACTAGGAATTTCAGCAAATGAAATTGGTAAAGTCGTTGGGCTGATAAATGATATAGCAGATCAGACAAATCTATTAGCTCTGAATGCAACAATAGAAGCTGCATCTGCCGGTGAAGCGGGCAGAGGGTTTGCCGTTGTCGCCAGCGAAGTAAAAACACTTGCCAAACAAACATCACTTGCTACAAAAGATATCTCAATGCAGATAGAACAAATGCAGAGCAATGCGAATTCTGCCATAAAAGCGATAGAAGATGTAACTGCTGTAATAGATGATGTAAATATCATATCACAGACAATTGTAAGTGCCGTTGAGGAGCAGAGTGCTACAATTAATGAAATCGCAGCCACCGTTTCTGACGTAAACAATAATGCAAAAAATGTATCGCTGCATATTTCAGGTTCAGCAAATGAATTAGTTGAGATATCAACCAATCTTCATGATGTAAATTCTTCTGTTGTAGATGCAACTAACGGCATCGAAAAAATGAACAGCAGTTCAACTGAACTGTTAACAATGTCAAACTCTCTTAAAGAGGTCGTTTCACAGTTTAAAATCTAGTAAATAATATTTATCCTGCTTGGAATTCCTTTTTCGCCATAGGTGTTTACGGGGGTTACTTCCAATGTGTTTGTGCCGTTAGCTAGAGTCCAGGAATATGGAGAGCCTGCATTTACAGCAGTCTGGCCATTTATAGAAACTGTATAATGGCTGAAAAAGGGCTGCGAATTACCGAACTCAACTGTTATTGTATTCTCACCGCTCCGTTTTGCTTTGCAAGATGCCTGATTTAATGTATACCAGTAATCGCGCATACGTCCGCTGTGACATGTTATGGTTGCTCCGCCGCAGTTGTAATGAAGATTATTATATGGAGGAGTAAACTTATCGGTCCAGTTGTGCCACATGTTCAAATCTGTAAACCCGCAGAAGCCCTGACCGAAACCGTTGAATGTTGGTGAAGACTGAGAATGGAAATTATTTCTTTCTGTCAATTTCATATGACCAGTTGTTGTATAACCATGCTTTGTGCTCCAGTTATATGTCGGAGTATAAACTCCATAATGATACTTGGCATCTACACATGTTATAGGCTGTTTGTTTACATAGATGTTATGCATTTCTATGATAGACAAAGGGGTACCTGTTGATTTACTTTTGTAATAGGTGTCCAAAGAAGGATCAAGATAGATCCATTTTTTCATAGTGTTCGACCAGTATTCAACAACCTCATGATTATTGTTGTTATCTATTCCCTCTATTGCCCAGTGCCGTGCATACATGCCGAGTGCTGTTAATGCGGAGATCATTACCTCTGCATATGACATACAGTGACCGTTTATTGTTCCTGTCTGCGTAATTACCTGATTAATATCCCATGGGTAAGGATCTGTACTTAGCGTAACATTTGGGCGCCGTGCTATCCAATCAAGCAATGCGAGAACTTTACCAAATTCAGTAGTGCTGTCCTTACCGCAGGTATCAAGGCGGAAGCGGGTAATCAATGCTTTAAGAGTTGCATTATTTCTATCCTCCCACCCGAAAGGATATGGACCTTTAACAATCTTTTCATTTTCAAAAGAGGTTATCTGCAAACCTTTCACAAACCTGTCCGCAGGAGACAAATCGGCACATATTGTCATTCCCTTTACAAGAGGCTTTTCGGTAATTAATGCAGCTTTAAGAACCAGTCGGACTTTAATAAATTTATTACCGACAGGAGCAATATCAAAATTAACTCCTGATGCTGCATTCCAGCTGCTCCAGCCGCTGTCGGTAAAAAATGAATTGCCGACTGACCAATAGCACTTTATGGTAGAACCTGCAGGAATAGAGGCCTTTACCCTGACTAACACTTTTGTTAGTGTTCTGTTACCGGCAACCGTACCGTTTCCATAATCTGACAAGTCCAATGGATCGGTGATAATTACACATGATTCTGCAACTGTTCTATTACGCAGATCAATTGTAACATTTGAGTTAAGCGAATCATAATAAGCAGGAGCTGCAAAGGCTCCGTTATAAAGCATTTCAGGAGAAAGAGTGATTGCAGCATCAAAGAATTTTATGCTGTCAATTGCAGTTAATGGAGTATTAACCGCTACAGATTTCGAATAAATGCTCAGCATGCTGTTGGCTGAAGTTAATTTTCCGCTGTCTGCAATACCTAGAAAAACCGGCGTGCAGCTGCTGTCAGACTTAAAAATTACCATTGTTTTTGCCGACAGAAGTGCCGAAAGCAGCAATAATATTATGATATGTAAATTTTTCATATTAGTCCTTAATTAGCGAACAAGAATTGCTCTTTTAACAATTACAGAATTATTAATCTTCAGCTGTATTTGATAAACAGCGCTGCCCATTTTGCGGCCTGCCGCATCCAGTCCGTTCCAGGTGCAAAGCTGCTCTCCAGCCTCAAATGTTCCTTCCCTTAGAGTTGCAACCAATCTGCCGTATGAATCATATACAGTTACGACAACTTTAGATTTTGACAGAAGCATAAATCGTATTGTTGTAGAGGGGTTAAAAGGGTTCGGCTTAATTTCGGCATCTGAAGAAAAAAGCTGCTCACTCTTATTTCTTTCAACGGCAACCGGGTCGGGATGGAAAAGGATAACAGCAATCTGATTAAGAGGTATTGATACATTTACACCACCCACAACCATATCAGTTGCAGTAAATGTAATTTTTGTAATCTGATCTGTAGTAAAACGGTTGGGTGCACCGGCAGTTTTAACAACCTCAATGGTGTCCTGTGCATTAATTGAAATGCAGATAAGTGCTGATAACAGTACTGCAAATTTTATCATTTTACACCTTGCTTCTTGGGCAGCTTTTGCCCGATTTAATTTTTAAGACGCGCTTTTATCAGAAACTGAATTGTGAAAAAGTCAATAAGCTCATCTTCGCGTAACTGTATTGTTCTTCCTGACAGCATAGTTACCATCTGCTGAATTGAGTGCGGGACTCCATTTGCTTTCCACTCCATTAAAGCCGTTTCGGTTTCCGGTGAATATTGCGGACCGACAACCTCAAGAACATATCCCGCCTTTGTGAAAAGAGAAAGAATAGAATTAAAGGTAAAGAAGCGCAAATGCGTTCTGTCTAATACTCCTTCATCGTGATAGTCAAAAACCCCGGACAATAAATTTGCTATTACAAGCCTGTTTCGGATATTCGGTATGCTTGCAATTAATGCGCCGGTTGGTGAGAGACGATTTTTAAGATCTGCTAAAACACTCCATGGATCAACAAGGTGCTCAAGAACATCGGCACAGACAATGTAATCAAAAACTCTATGAGGTGCCATTTTAAGATATTCTTCAATTGTCATTGCATCAACATGATTATAGTGCCTGGCAGCCTCATTAGCCGGCTCTGACATATATTCAACACCATATAGATCTCCGCAGCCGTTACGCCGCAGCATTCGACCTAATGCTCCTCCTCCGCAGCCGATGTCCAGAACGGAGGCTCCCTTCAGATTATCAAACAGGGGTAGAAGTTCGCTCCGTTCACGTGAATAGTAGTCGATTGGTTTATCCATCATAGTAACGGGAAATATATATAAAACTCCGTACCTTTGCCCTTTTCACTTTTTACATCGATGTAGCCATTATGCTGTTTTATGATACCATACACGCTGGAAAGTCCAAGTCCCGTTCCTTTTCCAGGATCTTTAGTGGTAAAAAAGGGTTCAAAAATCCTTTTGCAGGTCTCTTCATCCATTCCTGTACCGGTGTCTGTTATTATAAATTTCAGGTATTCACCTTTTTTAAGCATGCTGTCCCGGTTATCACCAACGGCAACAGATTGTGTGCACAATGTAAATACACCGCCTTTAGGCATTGCATCCCGTGCATTGATAGCCATATTCAGAATAACATTCTGAAGCTGTGACGGCTCTCCTTTTATTGTATCCTTTTCAGCATTCAACTTTGTAATTATACTGATACTGCTGCTTAATGTATGACTTAAAATTTCAGATGTTTTCTGAACCAAGGGGTGAAAAGAGATCTGCGACATCTCCATTTTTTTCTTTCGTGCAAAATCCATAAGATGTGAAACCAGCTGTGACGATCTTGTTGTAATCTCAATTATCCTTTCAACATACCCATTTATCTTTTCCTTGTCTTTCCCATTATCCTTAATAATCAACTGCGAAAAACCGGAAACCACTGAGAGCATATTATTGAAATCATGCGCCACACCACCCGCAAGCTGCCCTATTGATTCAAGTTTCTGAGCCTGACTTAATTGTGCTTTTGTTGTATTCAGCTCTTCAATGTGATTTTTAAGGTCTTCATTACTCTTCTGCAGATCCTTAGTTCTTTGCCTAACTGTAGATTCCAGAACTTCCTGATATTGCACTTGACTTGTTGCATCTCTGATAATACAAGCAAATCCTGCTCCTGCTATCGGTGCACAGCTTAAGTTAACCGGCATTGTGATGCCGATAGGTGTTTTAAAATTGGTCTGCTGATTTCTTACTGTTTCCAGTTTAACAATTTTGGAAAGCAATGTATTATTTTTATCATAAATGAAAGTTGCAAAATCCTTTCCCTGTATATCATCTTTATTCAGATGCAGTGTTTCTTCGGTTGCTCTATTTATAAAAGCAATTTTAAGGTCTGTTGATAGCAGAATCAGACAATCAGCCATTGACTCAACTATGCTGTCTACAGCTGTTGTAGGCGTTATGCTGAGAAAGCTGTACTTAACAGTTGCATAAGCCACACCGCTTGCCCAAAAAAGGGTAATAACATCTCCAAAAGGCGGGAAAGCATGAAGGTTCATCCTGGGAAGCAGAACATTTGTTATTGTTGACAATATAAGTGCTGTAACGGCCGAAATTATGAATATGGTGGCCTGACGCTTTTTCATCAGATCATTTGTTGAAGCTCTGTATCTATAAAGAAGGAGAAGTCCTATGAATACAAGCGTTGAGTAGTACAGTAAAAACAGAACACCTGTAATTTCATGCATCTTACCGACCCACCCATATCTGATATGCGTGCTGTTTAAATGCAGAAGATCGTTCCACTGCGCAAAAAGAAAGATAGATTGGATTAACATTATAGGTACAATGACAAACTTTATGTACCTTCGCTTTTCTGTAAACACCAGGCAGAAGATGAGAAAGATGCCACTGAAATTTATCCATCCCAGCGCTGAGATATTCTCTGCCAATCTGGCTCCGGCATATGATATCTCCGGCATATGTACAAATATCTGACCCGAACTCCAAATACCGAAACTTATAAGAATGATACAGCAGACCCTGTTTATCAAGGCTCTGTGATTCTGATATATTGTTACTAACGCAAGAATAAAAAATAGAATAGCGCTTAGAAAATGAATGTATGAAAATATATAAGCACTCATTTATGGATGACACACCACTCTAAAGCCGATATTACTGCTGCGATAACCAGGCAGATTACTCCCGCGGCGGGCTGCACCTATATTTGTCTGATTATAACGATGACTTCCACCACGAAGTATACGATGCGATGCAGGTGAGCTATTAGGTCCTTTGGGTTCATTTTCCGCCATGCCGGAATAAGCATCATACCAATCGTTGCACCATTCCCAAACGTTACCGCTCATGTCGTATAATCCGAACAGGTTGGAAATTTTATTTGCAACAGGATGAGTAGTACCAGCTGAATTATTTGAATTCCAGCTGTAGCTGTTCGCAAGTAACTGATCCCAACCTGCACTCCAATACCAGACTGTTGTGGTTCCGGCTCTATAACAGTATTCCCATTCTGCTTCCGTTGGAAGCCGATATCCTTTTTTGGAATAATCGATAAAAAGATTTCCGAGGTCTGTACATCCATTACCAGGAACACCTGTTACCGAAGTGAAAGAATAAACGGTATCTCTGCCCTCTATTTTACTTTTTGCGTTGCAGTAAAGAACAGCATCAAACCAGGTAAGGCTATCTGCAGGGTTTAGCGTATCGCTGACAAAGTAGGAAGGATTAAGTCCCATAATCCGTACATACGAAGCTTGACAAACTTCGGTGGAATCTATCCAGAATGAAGAAAGGGTAACTGTGTGCTCAGGACTTAAAGAATCACCCATCGTAAATATTCCGGCAGGAATCTGCTTCAGTCCAATCGGCTGGACAAATTGCGGTGTTGTATTGCATAAACCAGCTGCATATTGCGGCGAAACACCCAGACTGTGAAGTTTTTCTAAATAATAGATTGGTTTATCTGAGTATAGTGAATCCACATTGCTTTCAAACGGCAGATCGCCCCATATCGCGTCATTCACACTTTCCCAGCCCGATTCCATACGATGATAATAGCCTTCCATATTCTCCGGCCATTCAGCATATGTTGCATATGAATATCTAACGATATCATCATTCTGCAGATAAAAAACATAGACAAGATTAAATCCTGGTTTAATCCATATCTGACCTGTTACATAATCACCATCAACATTAAGAGAGCCGCTGTATATTACATCTGCTCCAGCATAACTGTTCATTGCAGAAAACAAAGTTGACCATTTATTAAGAGGCTTATTGTAAAAGAGCTCAGAATTGTTTTTCTGTTTTTCACATTCAAATTTTTCATACCCAAGAGCCATCTCCTGTTTGTAAATATTTGTCTGATTTACTACAAATACTTTAGCCTCCGTGAAAGCAATTTTAGCCTCTGCTTTTGCGGCAGGAACTTTATCTTTTCCGGTATTAGCGGTACGATTACAGTCTCTTACATAATTTTCATAGTATGGCATTTCTGAAATTGGTCCGCTAAAAATTTGAGAAGAGTTAAACGAAACACTCCTCAGTCCGTCTGGATTGCTGCTGCTGTTTGAAACAGGCTGCTCAGTACATGAGTAGAATAGAGAGATAATGATCAATACTGACAGAATGATATTTTTACTCATAATAATTACTTTTTAGAACTTGAAGTTAAGTCCCATCCGTGCATAAAGACCAAAAACAGAGTTCTCTTCCAAAGAGCCGATATCAACACCAGCCTCACCATTGCTGAAAAGATGTTCCGACCATCTGTGTGAAGCGCCGCCGCCTACAGAAAAGATCGTTGCATCGCCGTATCCATCTGCACCACCGCCGCTGAAACTTGAGAATGCAAAGGAGGCATATGGCTTCTTTACAAGCGCAAACGGTAACCCGCACTGTAATGCTACTATTAGATC
>JAEUSG010000074.1 GCA_016788315.1 Fibrobacterota bacterium
AAGTGGTCGTCAAGAAGCAGGTTTGAAAGCTTTGGATTCTTGTCGAAAGCTTCTTTGATGTTGCCGAGGAACTGACTGCGGATAATGCATCCGCCTCTCCACATGAGAGCGATTGCACCGTAATTGAGATCCCACTTGTACTCTTTTGCGGCTTCCTGCAGAAGCATGAAACCCTGTGCGTAAGAGATAATCTTGGAAGCGAAAAGTGCTTTGCGGATATCTTCAACAAAAGCTTTTTTGTCGCCGCTGAATGATGGCTTTGGTCCGGTAATTACCTTTGATGCTTTTACGCGCTCATCTTTAATTGCAGAGAGACAGCGTGCAAATACAGCTTCGGAAACAAGGGTAAGAGGAATTCCGCTGTCAAGAGCTGAAACAGATGTCCATTTGCCTGTTCCTTTTTGACCTGCTGTATCGAGGATTTTATCAACGATAGGTTTGCCGTCTTCGTCTTTAACACCAAGGATGTCGCGTGTGATTTCGATAAGATAGCTGTCAAGTTCGCCTTTGTTCCATTCGGCGAAAATAGCCTGCATTTCGTCGGCAGAGAGGCCAAGACCTTCGGCCATAAGCTGGTAAGCTTCGCAGATGAGCTGCATGTCGCCGTACTCAATACCATTATGAACCATTTTTACATAGTGACCTGCACCGTCGTTTCCAACCCAATCGCAGCAAGGTGAACCATTCTCAACTTTTGCAGAGATAGCCTGGAAAATAGGCTTTACAGATTCCCAGGCAGCTTTGTTTCCGCCCGGCATGATTGAAGGACCGCGACGTGCGCCCTCTTCGCCTCCGGAAACGCCTGTACCGATGAAAAGAATTCCTTTGTCAGCAAGTGTCTTTGTACGACGGATTGAGTCTGGATAATGTGAGTTGCCACCATCAATAATAATATCACCTTTTTCAAGATGAGGAATAAGCTGTTCGATAAAATCGTCAACTGTTGAGCCTGCCTTAACCATGAGCATAACACGGCGAGGAGCCTTGAGGCTGTCGCAAAGTTCTTTTATAGAATGGCAGCCGACAACTTTTGTTCCTTTTGCTTCATTATTAATGAAGTCGTCAACTTTGGAAACTGTACGATTGAAAACTGCAACTGAATAGCCATTGTCGTTCATATTAAGAACGAGATTCTGTCCCATAACGGCCAGACCGACAAGACCGATATCACATTTCGCTTGTGCCATGATTCTTGTAACTCCTTTAATTTGAATTAGTTATATCAATCAAACTAACAAAAACACAATTCCACTCTTTAGAATTGTATACAATATACAATTTTTTACAGCCCAAGGAAAACTTTTTCGTATTGTATTAACTGAACATCTATCATATATTTTACTATAGACATTTTACTATGGTCATAATGGAGGTAGGTATGGTAGTAGCCGCAGGAAAATTTAAAGCAAAATGCCTTTCATATATCGATGAAGTAAATCAAACACATCATGAACTGATTATAACTAAACATGGAGTTCCAAAGGCCAAACTGGTTCCGATAAACTCTGAACCTATTGAACATTTTGGTTTCATGAAAGGAACTGCTGTTCTTAACGGTGATATCATTTCCACCGGAGAGAAGTGGGATGCAAACAATGAATAAAAACAGTCCTCTTCTCATAGATACTCATGTGTGGCTGTGGTTTGTTCTTGGCGATCAAAAACTTTGCAAGAAAGCGCGCAATCTCATAGAAGAATCTACAAGCAAGGGCATGTTGAATCTTTCATGCATCTCACTTTGGGAGGTAGCTATGCTCGAGAGTAAAGGAAGAATAGTTTTTTCAAAAGAGTGTAACACGTGGCTCCATGAAGCATCAACAATGCCAGGCTTGAATATTGTGCAAATCACATCAGACATTGCTTTTGACAGCTCACGACTCCCTTCAGAATTTCATGGTGACCCTGCTGATAGGATAATTGTTGCAACCGCAAGATCTATTGATGCAACACTATTGACCAAAGACTATAAAATACTGGAATACAGTAAAACCAGATATCTAAAATGCCTCGAAGCGTGAGACCAAAGGCTATTACATATCTATCAAGTAGAGCACCTGCCACAACTACTTCTACACTGCTGAATATTGACAACACCATACCTGCAAAAACGCAGCGACTAGCCCAGATACACATCGGGTAGCGCTGCGGTTAATTATCTCCCGGTTTTCGAGTCAATTGTATGAAATAGCAGTGCCCTAGACATAAGCTCGCATATCGTATACTGTTGCATTATATTGTTGCTATTATCTAGACATTAACATAACTTACTGTCAACGGCAAAAAGGAGAATGCTAATGACTAAGAATATTTCCATTATCATTTTATCATGTTTTGCGAGTCTGCTTGCTGCCAATCTTTGTTTAATTCCAATACGAGTGCTGATAAATGGCTTAAAGGCACTAGATTACCCAAAATCTATCATTTTGAGCAATGATGATCGAAATGCATATGTTGCATGCTTTAATAGTAACAGTCTTCTTTGGTTCAACCGCGATACCATCAATGGGAGTTTAACATATAGAGGTTCACTGGTTAATGGTGTTAATTATGTCGATGGGTTATGGAACGCAAGTTCAGCGACAATAAGTCCTGATGATAAATATGTTTATGTCACCTCACATGGCGCTGATGCTGTTTCCTTGTTTAAGCGAGACTCACTTAATGGTACTTTAACATATCAGAGTATTGTTAAAGGTGTTAATATCGGATCAAACGCATTAAGTGGCGCTCAGTCTAGTTGCATCAGTCCCGATGGCAAGAACCTTTATGTCGCATCATTGTACGAAAACAGTCTTACAACTTTTTCGAGAAGCATATCTACTGGTGAATTAACATATCGGAATGCTTTACGAGATGGTCTTAATGGCATAGATGGTTTAGACCATGCCATTTTTACAACCAATAGTTTAGATGGCGAATATGTTTATGCCGCAGCTAGCTTTAGTCAAACTAGGGGTGGAGACAATTCTTTTAGCTACTTTAGAACATCATCTCCATTTGGAGAGCTAAGATATGGTGCTGCTTTTCACGATGGTATAGATAGTGTACACGGAACTTATAACGCACGCTCGATCGCGGTAACAAATAATGACAAATATATCTACGTTGCTGGCGTTAACAATCGGAACATTGCTTGTTTTAGCCGTGATTTGACAAATAGCACTTTTAAATTCGAAACAGCCTACATTGATTCAACTTTAATTGGCTCAGTAGTGCTTTCTTTAAGTCCTGGCAATCAATACTTGTTTGCTGCAGGATACAGTAGCATTAACTATTATGCAGTTGACACATCCAATGGTCATATCAATTACATAGGTTCTTACAATCACAAATCGTTAATAGAACCAACGTCCATAGCTTTCTCGAAAGATGGTCGTCATCTTTATGCAACCACTGATGGTGATTCAGTCCTAGCCTTTATGCTTCAAACAGAGTGCCAGTCATCCACAGAAATGCTTTCTGATTTTCAATTCACACCTTCATTAACCGTGCATCCAAATCCACTCACGTCGGTACTCAAACTAAGCTATTATCTTCCAAAACAATCAAATGTCTCTATAACTATAGTTGACATAAAAGGCAAACTAGTTGACCGCTTTTATCTAGGCAATCAAAATAAAGGTAATCATACAATAACAAAAGGCATCCCCAAATTTAAATCTGGTGTTTATTTCATATCCACCATTTTTGACCATCATAAAGTAACATCAAAAGTTATATGCATTAAATAAGGATTGACTTATTCATCTTTGTTCCTCTTTCGGGAACGGCACCGGGAGCGGAGACAACCCGCAAATAACCTTCTCTGAGCAGTGGCTAAAAGGAAGGAAGATGCTTGTCTAGATCAATCTGAATGGGCTATTACTAGTTCAGGAGCTACGATCACTTCATGCCCTGCTGTTGATACCATGCATACATGGCGGTGTGGAAGTACCGCTGCAGATAACGGTAGCTGATTAAATGCAAAGACACTCTTGTCTGTTTTACCTAACCCCATGACCAATCCTGCAATATTTTCTTTTCTTTACAAAAGAATGAGCATATTAAACTTGAACTTTATAATTTAGCTGGAACTAAAATTACGACACTGATAAATGGCCGCTTCAAGGCTGGAAATCACAGCAAAAAATGGAACGCCATTGACCATGCCGCTGGTGTTTATATGGTGCGTTTAACAACAAGTGTTCATACCCTAACAAGTAAAGTTATTCTGACGCGATGAGAACTAAATAATAAAGAACAAAACACGCAATATCATATACGCCTATTTCCAAGCAGCAACAAAGGTATGACACAGGCAAAAGTAATAACAGCACCTACACCAAAAGCTATTACATATCTATCAAGAAGCGCACCTGCCACAACTACCCTCACACTGCTGAACGTAGACAAAACAAGTCCAGCAAAAAATGGTGCAACTACTGATGCTATACCGATAAAGAATCTACTAAATGCAATATATGCGGATCGTCCCTTTTCAGGAAACAATTCAAGTCCAAGATTTATTGCCAGCATACTATGAGTTTGTCCAGCGGCTCCATTTAAAATGCTGTACACAATTATTGGTGCAAGTCCCCACCAGGCAGAACTTACCCAAAGGAACATGCATAAAGCAACAAAGCCGGAAAGGATCATCAGCAGTTTTCGGCTGCCTGTTTTGTCTGATATCTTTCCCAAGAGGTAAATTACAAAGCAGCTGACCAGCAGCTGCAATGTGCCAAGCCATGCAATCTTAGCAAAGGTAAACTGAAATCTCTCTATCAAAAAAGCTGGTGTGAAAGTCATCAGGATAGAACGGCCAGCCGCCCAGAGCAGATAGAAAGCAACATAACACCAAAGGGCGAAACTACCAAAATGGAGCCCTCCACCATCAATCTTCTCTTCGGCATTATGAGCCACAGCACTCTTTGGTATACGATCAGGCAGTGTCAGCATTAGTGTTAGATTAACAAGACCTGCGGTAATGAGAATTGCATACATTACTGTGTAACCGCCAGGTGTCGGATAATTGTCTGCAAGTTTGCCAAGACCGACGCTTCCAACCATCCCAGAAAGATTCACAAGAATCCATTTAAAACTCATGAACCAGCCAAGGCGAGATTTGGGAACAAAGTCACCTATCCAGCTTAATATGATATTAGCAGTTGCCGCTCCCAGAAAGGCCATGATAATCATGCAGGTGATGTAACCGATAAATGCCTTATTCGCCCAATTGCTATCGGCATTGTAAACAAAAAACGCGGATGCCAGGCCTAAAAAGACACCCGGTAGAGCCGCTGACAAGTAGGCTTTTTTATTTGAACGGAACTTCCGCAGAAGCAGAGAACCTACAAACTGCATAACTTGAGCCATACTGCTGATTGCAGAAAGCAGACCTATATGAAAGTCTGTTCCATGAAATAAACGAGCTATCATTGTAAATAGATTGGCACCTAGGGAACCGCCTATACCACCGGATGCGGCGGCAAATCCGACTTTTAAACGTGCTTTTTTAAGTGTCTCCTCTGATATTTCATTTTCAATCATCAGCGTATCAACTCCAGCTTAACAAATTTTGATTTACCTGTACCTGCCAGGCGCAGGACATAAGTTCCTGTTGCTAATCCAGTTCCGTCGAAGAGAGCACAATCATTGACAACACGATTCGTTAAATCCCTCACCATTTTGCCCTTTACATCGAACACCTTCAACGTGAAGTAACCACGCTTTAGACCTGCCGGTAAACGGATGAAAGCGGAAGGATTAAAAGGGTTCGGAATTACAACTAGGGATTGAGGCGT